>NZ_MTPV01000020.1:0-100477 GCF_002009585.1 Arthrobacter sp. SRS-W-1-2016
CCCCGCCCCCCCCCCCCCCCCCCCCCATCTTTTTATTAATTGATACGGCGCCCCCCGCGCTCTACCGGACAGCCGTCGTCGGGAGCGTCAGATCTGTTTAATCGCCATCTGCCCGAACGCCCGCTCACATATCCGCCCCTCCCGCCCAACGCCCGCTCACCTAGGTTGCCTGTCCGCTAGGCTTCCCAGATGAATGAGCTAATCGCCATCTGGCCCCTCTTCGGTCTCACCCTGACCACTCCCCGCCTGGAGTTGCGTCCTATTCGGGACGCTGACATCCCCGCAGCGGTTGAGGCCGCACTCAGCGGCATTCACGCGCCTGGCAAGTCGCCCTTCAGCAACCCTTGGACGGAACTGCCCGGCGATGAGTTGGGTGCCAACATGGCCCGATGGTATTGGCGCTGCCGTGCGGGAATGAATCCGGAATCATGGACGCTCCTTCTGGGCATCTGGCACCGAGGAGAGTTCATTGGCTGCCAGGATCTGGAGGCGAAGAACTTCGCATCGTTGAAGACGGTCTCCACCGGCTCCTGGCTCAAGAGAGACGCGCAAGGCCAAGGCCTCGGCAAGGAAATGCGCGCTGCCGCCGTCAGCTACGCCTTCGACTTCCTGAAGGCAGAGGTCGCTACATCGGAAGCTGCCGTGTGGAACAAGCAATCCCTGGGTGTATCCACCGGCCTCGGCTATGAACTCAACGGCACGTACCGCGACCAATGGGGCACCGGCGTTGTCGAGGTCCAACGCGTTCGCCTCACTCCGGAAGCGTTCATCAGACCGGACTGGAAGCTGACAGTAGACGGCCATGACGCCGCAGCAAAGTTCCTGTGCTTGTGAGCGAGCGTCCGGGAAAAACCCCACATACCTGAGCGAGCGTCAGCAGGAAACCCCACATACCTGAGCGAGCGTCCGCAGGAAACCCCACATACCTGAGCGAGCGTCCGCAGGAAACACGACATACGTGAGCGCGCGTTGGGCTGGAAACGCACAAGAATCGGCGGAGGCCGTGGCCGACGAACCCGGCCACGGCCTCCGCGCGTATGCTGCCTAGATTTCCGCCCCTTCGAGCAGTTCCGTCACGAGGGCCGCGATCGGCGAGCGTTCGGAGCGGGTCAGGGTGATGTGGCCGAACAGCGGGTGCCCCTTGAGGGTCTCGACGACGGCGGCAACGCCGTCGTGCCGGCCGACGCGGAGGTTGTCCCGCTGGGCGACGTCGTGGGTCAGGACGATCTTGGAGTTCTGGCCGATACGGCTCATGACCGTGAGGAGCACGTTCTTCTCGAGCGACTGGGCCTCGTCCACGATCACGAAGGCGTCATGGAGCGAACGTCCGCGGATGTGGGTCAGCGGCATGACTTCGAGCATGCCCCGGTCCATGACTTCTTCCACGACTTCCTGGCTGACGAGTGCACCGAGGGTGTCGAAGACCGCCTGCGCCCAGGGGTTCATCTTCTCCGCCTCGGAACCGGGGAGGTACCCGAGTTCCTGTCCACCCACCGCGTACAGGGGGCGGAAGACGATCACTTTGCGGTGCTCCCGGCGCTCCAGGACTGCCTCGAGTCCCGCACACAAGGCGAGGGCCGACTTTCCAGTGCCCGCCCGGCCGCCGATCGAGACGATTCCGACGCTGGGATCCATGAGCAGGTCGATCGCAAGCCGCTGCTCCGCCGAGCGGCCGTGCAGTCCGAAGACATCACGGTCGCCCTTGACCAGCCGCACTTGCTTGTCCGCGCCCACGCGACCCAAGGCGGAGCCCCGGTTTGAGAGCAGCACCAGTCCCGTGTTGACGGGCAACTCGGCAGCTGCCGGGATGAAAACCGGCTCGTGCCCGTACAGGGTGGTGATTTCGTCCTCGCTGGCCTCGATCTCCGCCATCCCGGTCCAGCCGGAGTCCTTGACGAGTTCATTGCGGTATTCGTCCGCGAACAGCCCCATCGCGGAGGCTTTGACGCGCATGGGGAGGTCTTTGGAGACGACCGTGACGTTGTGGCCTTCGTTGGCGAGGTTCTTGGCGACCGCCAGGATGCGGCTGTCGTTGTCCGCGCCGCGGAATCCCGCCGGCAGCACTTCGGTGGACACATGGTTCATCTCCACGCGCAGCGTGCCGCCGTCGGATCCGATCGGGATGGGTTGATTCAAGCCGCCGTGCTCGATGCGCAAGTCATCCAGGAGCCTGAGGGCCTTGCGGGCGAAGTAGCCCAACTCGGGATCGTGGCGTTTGCCTTCAAGTTCGGTGATGACCACGATCGGGACAATGACTTCGTGCTCGGCGAAACGCAACAAGGCGTGCGGATCGGAAAGCAAAACGGAAGTGTCAATCACATAGCTCCGGCCAGTCGGGGTCCCGGACTGTGCAGTCCGTCCACTGTTGGCCCGCTTGGTGCGAGAGGTAGCTGAACTTTCCCCGTCGGAAACGACTACGGGCAGTTGCTCAGAAATAGCCACATCGACTCCAGCCCCGGGCGAACCCGGCTTATTCGTGAGGCGGCTCGGCCGGAAGGCCGGGCGCGGCCCCCCACGTAACTGGTGCGATGATCCGCTCCATCTACTGGCCTCCCCGATCAGCAGGCGGTTTGCCTACTGATGGGATTAACGTATTCCCGTGCGATTACATTTCCAGTTAGCCCAAACGGCGATTCGCGTAGACAAAATGTGAATTTCCCGTAAACGGCGCCGCACCGGAAGGTCACGGCGTCAGGAACCGAAGCGGCGCTGCCGGCCGGCATAATCCCGCAGGGCCCTGAGGAAGTCAACCTTGCGGAACGCGGGCCACAGCGCCTCGCAAAAGTAGAACTCGCTGTAGGCGCTTTGCCACATGAGGAAGCCCGACAAGCGTTGTTCACCCGACGTGCGGATCACCAGATCGGGGTCCGGCTGGCCGCGCGTGTAGAGGAAACGCGAGATGTCGTCCACGGAAAGTTCATCGGCCAGCTCGGTGATGTCGCGGCCGTGCGCGACGGCGTCGTGCAGCAGTTCCCGCACCGCGTCGACGATTTCGCGCCGTCCGCCGTAACCGACGGCCACGTTCACGTGGAGCCGCTCGCGGATCGGAGTGCGGGCCGTGAGTTTGGTGAGCCGATCGGCGAGATAGTCCGGAAGCAGTTCGGGCGCACCCATGGCATGGACCGAGATATTGGCGTCGTCATCCAGGCGGTCGAGGGTGTTGGCGATGATTCCCATGAGCAGTTCAAGCTCTTCACCCGAGCGGTTCATGTTGTCCGTCGAGAGCATGTACAGCGTGACGACTTTGACCCCGAGTTCCTGGCACCAGCCGAGGAATTCGTGGATCTTGTCCGCGCCTGCTTGGTGGCCTTCGCTGGTTGGAGCGTTGAATTGCCGCGCCCAACGGCGGTTGCCGTCCACCATGACGCCAATGTGCCTGGGAATCTTTTCCTGCTCGAGGGAACGGAGCAGTTTGCGCTCGTAGAAGCCGTAGAGGAAGCCGGGCCACTCCATCCGGACACTCACCTGACTTCCTTTGAACAGCACGTAAAAACCGAATAAAACAACGACGGCGGCCGGCCCGGTGGGCAGTCGGCCTTTAGTCACACAACAATCGCCACCTCCGGACTGCTGCCGTAGGCGCACCACCAAGGCTACCTTCCCCAGCTGGCCAGTCGGCACACCCGGGCAGCGGAAAACGGTCGCACAACGCATTACTCCGCAGTAACTTATCCGTGAGCGGGTTACGCTTTAACGATGTCGGAGCTGCTCATAATCAAGCCAAGCTGGCGGGGCTGGATACATGCTGTGGCCACGCCATTCGCCGTCGCGGCTGGGATCGTCCTTGTAACTTTGGCGCCTACGACAGATCGCAAAATCGCCTCCGCCATCTACGCTTTGACGGGCGTGCTGCTCTTCGGCGTGTCCGCCGTCTACCACCGCGGCAATTGGGAGCCGAAAGCCAGGATGGTCCTCAAGCGCCTGGACCACACCAACATCATGCTGGTGATCGCGGGCAGCTACACTCCGCTCGCGTGGTCGCTGCTGGAGCATCCCAAGGCCGTGCTCCTGCTGTGGGTGATCTGGTCCGGAGCGCTGGCGGGAGTGCTCTTCCGGGTACTCTGGACCGGCGCCCCACGTTGGCTCTACGTGCCCATCTATGTTGCCCTGGGCTGCGGGGCATTGTTCTACTTGCCGGAGTTCTTTGCAGCGAACGTGCCAGCCGCAATCCTGATCTGCGTGGGCGGGGTCCTCTACATCGCCGGCGCGGTTTTCTACGGGATCAAAAGGCCCAACTTCAGTCCGTTGAACTTCGGCTTCCATGAGCTCTTCCATGCCCTCACGGTGCTGGCCTTCGCCGCACATTTCGCCGCGATCATGATTGCCGTACTGAGCTAGCCGGCGGCCTCTGTCATCGCGTCAAGGCGCTGCACGAGTTCCTCGACGGAGCCAAGCGGCAGGTCACACACCATCCCCCGGCACAAATACACCTGAGGCGAGCCGTCCCCGGCAGGAGGGCGGGACTCAAGCAGCGGCACCTCCGGTTCGGCGGCGCGGTCGCCGGGCGGCGCGCCGTCGTCGGCGGCTGCATCGCCAACCATTTCGAGCTGGACGGCCACCACCATCCCCGGGCTCGGCGAGGCCAACAGGGCGCGATGGAGTTCCCGCTGCTGTTGGCCCGGAGGGCCGGACACAGCCGCCTCTATGGGGCCGGCCGCGGCCGCCTGGGCGGTCGCCAGCAGCCATCCCGCAACCCGTGGTGCCCGTCCGGCTACGGGCGGCAGGAGCGACAGGATGTTGCTTGCCATTGCTCGGTGCTCGTGTGAACCGGAGTAAACCGCATAGCTCAGCAGCACCCCGGCAAAGGCCGCTGCCCCGCTCGGCGCCGCGTTGTCGAAGGGATCCAGGCCTGCGTGCTGGCCCTGCGCGTTGAATACCTGGGCCGACTCCCCCACGGAATCCGACAACCTGCCGTCCACCACGAAGCGCGCGCAGGCTCCCCTGATCAGCTCCTCCGCCAATCCATACCAACGACGCCGGCCGGTCACGGCGTAGAGAGCCAGGAAGCCTTCGGCGCAAAACGCATAGTCTTCCAATAAGCCGGTAATCCCTCGCGCAGCGCCGTCGTGCGAGACCCTGACCAGTACCCCAGCGCCAGCTTCTGCGGGCGCATCGGCCGCCGCACGCCAATGCACGCGCACCAGGTATTCGGCGAGGCTCTCCGCTGCGGTCACCAGTTCCGGCCGGTCCAGGATCGCACCGGCTTCGGCAAGCGCCGCGATCGCCAGGCCGTTCCAGCCTGCCACGACCTTGTCGTCCCGCGCCGGCTGGGGGCGCGCCGAGCGAGCGGCGCGCAAGACGGGCCTGACGCGGTTCCACAACGTCAGTTCCGCCCCGGACAGTTGGCGCCCGGGATGGAGCGGAGATCCAAGCTCCGAGACCGTTCCGGACGGCCCCACGTTCATCATGCGGGCCACGGCGGCACCGTCCCCCGGGCCAAGCACGGCCTCGAGGGCCGCCGGAGTCCACAGGTAGGACGCCCCTTCGTGGTGCACCCCGTCCACCACGGTATCGGCGTCGAGCGAGGATGCGAGTCCGTCCGGGGCTGCCGGATTACCCACGCCGAGCGAGTCCAGCATCCAGTCCGCCACCCGCGACGCCACACTCGCGGCCTCGCCGGCCGGCAGGACCCAATCACCCTGGAGCCGGACCCAGTGGACGTAGGCGCGGAGCAGCTGGGCATTGTCGTAGAGCATCTTCTCGAAATGCGGCACGGACCAATCCGCGGTCACTGAATACCGCGCGAAACCGCCGTCGAGCTGGTCGCACAGCGCGGAACGGGCCATGGCGGCGAGAGTGCGGCCGGCCATGTCGCGGGCGGCGTCCGAAGTGTCCGACGGCACGGCAGCGTGACGTATCAGGAACTCGAGAACCGCCGACGGCGGGAACTTGGGAGCGCCGCCGAAGCCGCCGCCGTCGGGGTCCTCCGAGCGGGCGAGAAGCCGCACGGCTTCGGACAGCAGGCTTTTGTCCAGGCTTTCGGGCGACCTGTCGAGGAATACCGCCGAGGCGAGCTGGGCATTCGCCATGCCGACGGCGAGCATCCGCGCGTTCTGCTCGACGGCGTCCCGGCGTTCCAGCCACGCCTCGTGGACCGCTTCAAGCACTTGGCGGAAGGACGGCCTCCCGGGCCGGGCCGTTGGCGGGAAATAGGTGCCTGCGTGGAAGGCCAGGCCTTCGGGCGTCAGGAAGACGGACATCGGCCAGCCGCCCTCGCCGCTGATGGCCTGGGTGGCTGCCATGTAGATCGAGTCCACGTCCGGGCGTTCTTCGCGGTCCACCTTGATGGCCACGAACCGTGCGTTCAGGTAGTCGGCGGTGTCCTGGTCTTCGAAGGACTCGTGGGCCATGACGTGGCACCAATGGCACGCGGCATAGCCAATGGAGAGAAAGACGGGAACATCGCGGGCCGCCGCGAACGCGAAGGCCTCATCGCCGAACGGCCGCCAGTGCACGGGGTTGTGCGCATGCTGGCGGAGATAGGCGGACGGTTCCGAGCCAAGGGCGTTGGACGCCCCCGGCCATTCCCGGGTGGTTCCCGGGTCAGCGGGCTCCGGAACCGGCATCGCCGTCGGACTCTTCTGCGTCCGGCTTGCCCTGGACGATTCCGTCTGCCTCAGCGCCGTCAGTCCCGCCAACGAGTGCTTCCTCGACCTGGGCGCGGTAGCGGACCCGCCGGATCCGGCGGACCATGTCCACGATCAGGAAGGTCGTGAGCACCACGATGAAGGCAGTCAGGACGAAACCCCAGGTTCCCGGGGTCACCTGGTCTTCCGACAGGCCGGGGCGCAGCGACGGGGTCGGGGTAGGCGACGGGGTCGTGGCCAGGGCGATGAGAAAGTGGTGCACGGTTCAAACCTTCTATGGGAGTTTCCAGCCGGATGGCGACTTCTACGCTTGATAGAAATCGCCGGCGATCCTATCTTAGCCCTGCGAACAGGTCCTTTTCGGGCAGTTCGGCCGGGATCCGGGAGTCGATCAGCGTGTAGTCCTCCCACGGCCAGGCCCTGCGCTGCATCTCCGGGGACACCGCGAAGAAGAAGCCAAGCGGATCAACCTGCGTCCGGTGGGCCCGGAGTGCGTCGTCGCGGGCCTCGAAGTAGTCGCCGCAATCCACCTGCGTGGTGGTCTGGTGCATCGGCCGCGGCGGAGTGTGCCCTTCCGCATCGGCTTCCAGCCAGGTCGCCAAGCGTTCGGCGTACGGCGATTGCAGCCCGGCCTCTTCGAGCGCGAAATGCAAGGCACGGAAACGGTCGGGGCTGAAGGCGCGGTCGTAGTACAGCTTGCTGGGCGCCCAGCTTTCGCCCGTCCCCGGGTACCGCTCCGGGTCTCCCGCCGCGCGGAAAGCTTCGACGGCAACCTTGTGGGCCATGATGTGGTCCGGATGAGGGTAGCCGCCGTTTTCGTCGTAGCTCACCATGACGTGTGGCTTGAAATCGCGGACCAAGCGGACGAGCGGTGCTGCCGCCCGCTCAAGGGGCTGAAGCGCAAAGCAGCCGTTGGGCAGGGGCGGCAACGGATCGCCGTCGGGCAGTCCGGAATCCACGAAGCCGAGCCAACGCTGCTTGATTCCCAAGACCGCGGCGGCCTGCTTCATTTCCAAGCGGCGCGCGCCTGCCATGTCCCGCTTCGGGTGCGGAGCCGACTCCATGGCCGGGTTCTGGATGTCCCCGCGGGAACCATCAGTGCAGGTGGCCACCATCACTTCCACCCCGGAAGCCGCGTACATCGCCATGGTTGCCGCGCCCTTGCTTGATTCGTCGTCCGGGTGTGCGTGGACGGCGAGCAGGCGGAGCTGCGTGTCGGGGCTGGTGGATGTGCTCATCCGGTACGGTTCCTCTTTCCGGGTCATGCTGTTCTGGGCTTGCTTGTGGCTGTGCTGATCAGGTGTTTCCAACGCGTGCGGCTCCGCCGTGTGCAGGGACGCGCCAGAAGCCCACTAAACTAGGTGGGTGACTTCGGAAGACCCCTCGGGCACGGCGCTGCCGGCAACTACCAGCCTAGCCAATCGCTACGGCAGCCAAAAGCGCGCTTTCGGGGGAAAGACCAAACGCAACATCTTCATCGCTGTACTCCTCGTGGCCATCGGGCTCTTGTTCTGGGTCGCCACGTCTTCTTCGCAGTCGTCTGTGTCATTCAAGGACATCGGCTACAGCGCCACCGATGCCACCCAGCTTTCGGTCGATTTCCAGGTCACCAAGAACCCTGGCGCCACCGCAAAATGCGCGGTCAAGGCCATGGACTCCGGGTTCGGGGTGGTCGGCTGGAAGGTTGTCCAGATCGGCCCGAATGCCCCCAAGGACGGCGCCGACGGCGGCCAGACAACCGCCCAGAGGACCATCCTGCGTACCGAGTCCGCGGCCGTGTCCGCCGTCGTGGACAACTGCTGGATTGTGGACAGCGGCAAATAGCAAAGGTGTGACCCGCGACTCAGTGAGCTTGGGTTTGTCCACAGGATTGACTACACTGGATCAATACCTTAACCCCGCTGAGTTGGTTGCTGAGTTCCACGAGTGGCCTGCACCGGCGGGGTCTTTGCTTGTCAGATCCATAAGGAGAAGTCCGTGTCGACCACCAACAGCGCGCCTGCAGCTTGGCTTACCCAGGACGCATTTGACCGCCTGAAGGCAGAGCTGGACCACCTTTCCGGCCCTGGCCGTGCGGAGATCGTACAGAAGATCGAAGCCGCCCGTCAGGAAGGCGACCTCAAGGAAAACGGTGGATACCACGCCGCGAAGGAAGAACAGGGCAAGATCGAGGCCCGCATCCGCCAGCTGACCGTGCTGCTGCGCGACGCCCAGGTCGGGGAAGCTCCGGCCGATGACGGAATCGTCGAGCAGGGCATGGTCGTCGTCGCGCGCATCGCCGGTGACGAAGAAACCTTCCTGCTGGGATCCCGCGAAATCGCCGGCGATTCAGATCTCAACGTCTTCAGCGAGAAGTCCCCGCTGGGCGTGGCGATCATGGGCCACAAGGAGGGCGACAAGCTCAGCTACGTCGCTCCCAATGGCAAGGAAATTCCGGTGGAGATCGTTTCCGCCAAGCCGTTCGCCGGCTAATAGCTCCGCAAAAACAACGACGCCGGCCCACCCCTTCGCGGGGCGGGCCGGCGTTTTGCTTTGTGTTCCCCCAACTGACTCGCAGTTGTTGTCGTTTTGAAGGCTCATAACGACAACAAATGCGAGTCAGTTGGGCTGGGTTACGGCGTCAGTGCACCACGATCGGGTGGAAGCCCTCCGCGCGAAGGGCTGCCAGGACCTGCTCGCTGTGCTCATGGCCCTTGGTTTCCAGGTTGACGGTGATGGAGACGTCGCCCATGCTGATCGCGCCTCCCACCCGGGTGTGGTCCAGGCCGGTCACGTTGGCATCGTTCTCGGCGATGATGCGGGCGATCGTGGCCAAGGAACCCGGCCTGTCATCCAGCATCATGCGCACGGTCATATAGCGTCCCGCAGCCGAGAGGCCGCGCTGGATCACCTTGAGCATCAGCATGGGATCGATGTTGCCGCCGGAGAGAATGACGGCGGTGGTCCCCGGGTTTTCGATCTTGCCGTCCATGAGGGCAGCGACGCCGACGGCACCGGCCGGCTCAACCACCATCTTGGCGCGCTCGAGCAGGAAGATGAGCGCCCGGGCCAAGGAGTCTTCACTCACGGTGACGACGTCGTCCACAAGTTCGCGGATGATGCTGAACGGCAGCTGGCCGGGGCGTCCGACGGCGATGCCATCCGCCATCGTGGAAACCTTCTTGAGCGGCACCAGGGCATCGGCGGCGAGCGACGGCGGGTAGGCGGCCGCGTTCTCGGCCTGTACGCCGATGATCCGGATCTCGCGTCCCAGTTCCCTGGCCCTCGCTTTGATCGCGACGGCGACTCCGGCCAGCAGACCGCCGCCGCCGACGCCCATGAGGACGGTGTCGACATTGGGGACCTGGTCCAGGATTTCGAGCCCTACCGTTCCCTGGCCCGCCACGACGTCGACGTTGTCGAAGGGGTGGACAAAGACGGCGCCCGTTTCGTCCGCGTAGCGCTGCGCCTCGGCCAGGGCCTCATCGACGTTGTGACCGTGGAGGATGACTTCCGCTCCGTGGCTGCGGGTCGCAGCGAGCTTCGGAAGCGCCACGCCGAGCGGCATGTAGATGCGAGCCTTGATGCCCAGGCTCTTCGCCGCCACGGCAACACCTTGGGCGTGGTTGCCTGCCGAAGCCGCGACCACGCCGCGCTTCTTGTCCTCGTCCGACAGGCGCGCCATCCGCACGTAGGCACCACGGACCTTGAAGGAACCTGCCCGCTGGAGGTTTTCGCATTTGAAGAAGACCTCGCCGCCTACCATGGCTCCCAAGGCCCGCGAGGACTCGATGGGGGTCTTGGTAATAATGCCCTCGAGCAGCTCCCGCGCCTTAAGGACATCGTCCAGGGTGACGGGCAGGGTATCGAGGGTATTCACGGGTTAGTCTCCTTTGTTGGTGTGCGCTGCGGCATCCTTGGGGAATGTCCGTTCCGCAGCCGCGTGCTGACCTGCGGCGCCTTCACCGCTGTTGGACCGTGCGGCCGCGTTGGCGCCGGGACGGTGGACTTCCTTGATGGTGGGGTCCTCATCGAAGTCCGGTTCTGCAGTCCCTGCGCCGGCGTACGCCGTCATCAGTCCTTCCTCATGTTCCCACGTCCGCGCGGCAATATAGCGAACCGCCGTATTTGCTACGGCGAGGAGCGGAACCGCGAAGAGCGCTCCCGGGATTCCGGCCAGGTATGAACCGGCTGCGACTGACAAGATCACGGCGACGGGATGCAACGACACGGCTTTGCCCATGATGAGCGGCTGGAGGATATGGCTTTCGAGCTGCTGCACGAACAACACGATGGCCAACATGCCGAGCGCGTTCAGGGGACCGTTGGCCACCAAAGCCAGGAGCACGGCAATGGCTCCCGTCACGAGGGCACCGACCACCGGGATAAATGAACCGATGAACACCAGGACACCCAGGGGCAAGGCGAGGGGAACCTGGATGATGGCGGCCCCGACGCCGATCCCCACGGCGTCCACGAACGCCACGAACATCTGGATGCGCACGTAGCTGACCATGGACGACCAGCCGCGCTTGCCCGCACCGTAAGCCGCTGCGCGGGCAGTCCTGGGCAGGAGTCCTACAATGAACCGCCAGATCCGGGATCCTTCCAGAAGGAAGAAGATCAGGATGAAGAGGGCCAGGACCATGCCCGCGGCGAAATGCCCGGCAGAACTACCGAAGGACAGTGCACCGCTCAGGATGCTGCTGCTGTTGTTCTGCAAGGCCGAGGTTGCGCTCTGGATGTACGTGTCGATCTGGTCCGCGGTCAGGTGCAGCGGCCCGTCAGCGAGCCACGCCTGGATTTGCTGGATGCCGGCAAAGGCTTCCTGCCACAGCTCGCCGAACCCCGCGGCAAGCTGCCGCCCCACCAACGCCAGGGCTCCGGCAATGACCCCGAGGAATCCCACCACCGTGATGGCGACGGCCGCACCTTGCGGCATCTTGAGCGTCCTGAGCCACCCCGTGACGGGGTAGAGCAAGCCAGCCAGGAGGGAAGCGACCATGAGCGGGATGATCAGGAAGCTGACCCTCCCCAACAGCCAGGTGAGGGCTCCCACCACCACCATGATGAGGCCCACCCGCCAGGCCCACGCGGCGGCAATCCGCACTCCGTATGGAATGTCTTGCGCGATGTGATGCTCGGACATTGGTCCGGACATCGCCGAAATGGTGTCACGTGGAGGGGTGGCGTCCTGTCGTGGCGTCATTCACCCATAATTCCGCAGGGAGTGCCGGATGGGAAACCCATCTACAGCGCGCCCACAATTCCCCACCTCATGGTGAAGGCCTCCCCTGGTCCAAGCCATCGGAGGCCCTCCCCCGAGTTGAAGGCGTTCGCCGGACCGGTCATGGGCTCGATCGCTACCGCCTTGGAGCGGCCGGGAAAAGTGTCCGTGACGAAGACGTGGGCGAAGGCGCAGTTTTCGTCCTGCTCCAGGGAGACGCTGCGGCCGTCAGGCGCCGAGAGCGTTTGGCGGGCGATGCCGCCGTCGAACTCCAGATCGGTGAACGACACATCGACGTCCAGGCTGCCCACGCTCCGGCCGCCGCCAAAATCAAACTCACCGGAAACAGGCACCGAGCTCCGCGGAATGAGCCGCTCGTCGGCCACGAGCCGCGTTCTGGCGTGGACAGTCAGGACCATCTCTTCCGGCGCAACGTCCCCGATGCGCAAATACGGGTGCGCGCCGAGCACGAAAGGCGCGGGTGCGTCCGAATCGTTGATGAAAGTCTGGGAGACCCGTAGAGCGAGCCCGGCGTCGATCTCGTAATGGACCCGGTGCCGGGCCAGGAAGGGGTAGCCGTGCTGCGGGAAGATCACGGCTTCGAGGGTCACGGAGAACTCGTCTTCCGCCACGAGGGCGTACGACGAGTTGCGCAGGAGCCCGTGGCTCGCGTTGTTGCGGGACACCTCGGTGATGTCCAGTTGTTGCTTCTTCCCGTCGAGGTACCAGATACCGTCCTCGATCCGGTTGGCCCACGGAGCCAGGGTGATTCCGGTGGCACCCGGCGGCAGCTGCCCGTCGCCGTAGCTCTCGGTGAGCTGGACGCCGTCGCGGCTGAACAACCGCAAACCTGCAGCGAGTTCGGTGACGACGGCGAGCGCGTCGCCGCGGATGATCTCGAACTGGCGCCCGCTGGCAAAGCGGCGGGATACGGTCTCGTCGCCCGGCGCGGGCAATGGTGTTGTGGGAGGCATGGCACCACCGTACTGCATCGCTCGCGTTGCCTGCCTCACCCTTAATGTTCCTTTTTGTTAGATATTTTGCCTTTTTGAGCACTCTATGGCACCATGAATCCATGACTCGCCTTACCAGCACGCGTCTCGCCGATGGCCGGGAGCTGATCTATTTCGACGACGCCGGCTCACCGGAGCGCGACGCCGGCTCACTGACAGATCACCGCGAGCTGCCGCCGCGCGCCGATCCGGGCGAGTTGCGTTTCGACGCCCTGAGCGGCGAATGGGTCGCCGTCGCGGCCCACCGCCAAAGCCGCACCCACCTGCCGCCCGCGGACCAATGTCCGATCTGCCCCACCACTGCCGCGAACCCTTCCGAAATCCCCGCGCCGGACTACGACGTCGTGGTCTTCGAGAACCGCTTCCCCTCGCTGGGACCCGCGGTCGGGACGATCCCCGGCACGCCGGCTTGGGGCACCTCGGGCCCCGCCTACGGCCGCTGCGAAGTGGTCTCGTTCACCCCCAGCCACACCGGCTCCTTTGCCGAACTCGGCGAAACCAGGGCCCGCACGGTCATTGAGGCGTGGGCGCACAGGACCGAGGCGCTCAGCGCGCTCCCCGGAATCCAGCAGGTGTTCCCGTTCGAAAACCGGGGTGCGGACATCGGGGTAACGCTCCACCACCCGCACGGACAGATCTATGCCTACCCCTACGTCACTCCCCGCGCGGCGAGCCTCGGTGCCGCCGCCAGCCGGTACTTCGACAACTCCAAGGGCCGGGAGTCGCTGACGTCCTCGATCCTCAAAGCCGAACGGCTGGACGGGAGCCGCATGGTGCTCGAAGCAGAGCATTTCAGTGCCTACGTACCGTTCGCCGCCCGTTGGCCGCTGGAGGTGCACCTCGTCCCGCATCGGCAGGTTCCGGACCTCGCGGCCCTGAGCGGCGAAGAACGCGACGAACTGGCCCACGTCTACCTTGAGCTGCTCAAGCGCCTGGACGCCCTGTATCCAACCCCCACGCCGTACATTTCCGCCTGGCACCAGGCACCCTTGGATCCCGCTTTGAGGCCCTCCGGGCACCTGCATTTGCAACTCACCTCCCCGCGCCGTGCCGCCGACAAGCTCAAGTACCTTGCCGGTTCCGAGGCCGCCATGGGAGCCTTCATCAACGACACCACGCCCGAATCCGTGGCAGACCGGCTGCGCGCCGTCGCCAGCGATTCGCAGCGTGCTATTCCTGAAGGGGCCCCAGCATGACTTCCACTCCCGACGCCCCCGCCGTGGGCGCCTTGTCCGGGCTTTTCGAGTCGACTTTCGGTTCAGCCCCCGACGGCGTGTGGCAGGCACCGGGACGCGTGAACCTGATCGGCGAGCACACCGATTACAACGAAGGTTTCGTGTTGCCCTTCGCGATCGACAAGACCGCGAAGGTTGCGGTCCGGATCCGCCATGATTCACGGGTCCGTCTGCTGTCCACTTTCGGCGGGCAGGGCATGGTCGAGGCCGACGTGGACATGTTGGCTCCGAAAGCAGCCCACGGCTGGACGAAGTACCCGCTCGGCGTGGTTTGGGCCTTGCAGCAACGCGGCGTCCTTGTCCCGGGCTTCGACCTCCTCATGGATTCGAATGTCCCCCTGGGCGCCGGGCTGTCCTCCTCGCACGCCATCGAATGCGCAGTCATCTCGGCCCTCAACGAGCTGAGCGGGGCGGGACTCGGAGCCGAAGACATGGTCCTGGCGACGCAGCGGGCCGAAAACGACTTCGTGGGCGCCCCCACCGGAATCATGGACCAGTCCGCCTCGCTCCGCGGGTCAAAGGGCCATGCGGTCTTCCTGGACTGCCGCGACCAAAGCGTGCAACTGGTGCCCTTCGACGCCGAAGAAGCCGGGCTCGTGCTGCTGGTCATCGACACCAAGGTCTCCCATTCCCATGCCGACGGCGGCTATGCCTCCCGCCGGGCTTCCTGCGAACTCGGGGCGCAGGTACTGGGAGTCCCGGCCCTCCGAGACGTGGGCGTCGGCGATCTGGAGGAAGCCAGCGGCCTCCTGGACAGCACGACTTTCCGGCGGGTGCGGCACATCGTCACGGAGAACGACCGCGTGCTGCAGACCGTGGAACGCCTCACCACCCAGGGACCCGCCCACATCGGCAGGCTCCTGGATGCGAGCCACGCCTCCATGCGCGATGACTTCGAGATATCGTGCCCGGAACTCGACCTCGCCGTGGAAACGTCCCGCGCCCACGGAGCCATCGGTGCCCGGATGACGGGAGGCGGTTTCGGCGGCTCGGCCATCGCCCTCACCCCGGTGGGCCATGAGCAAGAGGTGCGCGACGCCGTCGTACGCGCCTTCGCTGCGGCCGGTTTTACGACGCCGGACATCTTCACCGTGACCCCGGCCGACGGGGCCGCACGCCTCGCCTGACGTCGGCTCATTCGCCGCCTTCGGCGAACCGGCCCCGGCGTAAGCTGGGGGCATGACTGAGGCCGTCATCGTTTCCACCGCCAGAAGCCCCATCGGACGGGCCTTCAAAGGGTCCCTCAAGGACGAACGCCCCGATGACCTCGCCGCGGCCATGGTGACTGCCGCGCTGGCCAAGATACCGGCTTTCGATCCGGGAGCACTGGACGGGCGCGGCCTCGATGACCTCTATCTTGGTTGCGCCGAACCCAGCGGCGAAGCCGGTTCGAACATGGCCCGGGTGGTGACCGTGCTGACCGGCCTGGACACCGTCCCCGCAGCCACGATCAACCGCTTTTGCGCCTCGAGCCTGCAGACCCTGCGGATGGCCTTCCACGCCATCCGCTCCGGGGAAGGCCACGCCTTCGTCTCGGCGGGGGTCGAGTCCGTGTCGCGTTACCAGAACTGGGTCGGGGCAGGCGAAACGGACACCAGCCTGCACAACCCCTTGTTTGAGGCGGCGCGTGCCCGCACGACTGCCCGCGCCGGGTCCAACACCCCATGGACGGATCCCCGCCTGGGTGGACGGATGCCGGACGTCTACATCGCAATGGGACAGACGGCGGAAAACGTCGCCACGAGCCACGGAATCAGCCGGGAAGAGCAGGATCTGTGGGCGGTCCGGAGCCAGAACCGGGCAGAAGCGGCCGTTGCCTCCGGTTTCTACGCCCGCGAGATCACGCCTTACACCCGCAAGGACGGAACCGTCGTGGAGCGCGACGATTCACCGCGCTCCGACGTCACGCTTGAAGCGGTCAGCGCCTTGCAGCCTGTCTTCCGGAAGGAAGGGACAGTGACGGCCGGCAACGCATGCCCGCTCAACGATGGTGCCGCCGCCGTGGTGATCATGAGCGACGTCAGGGCCCGGGAGCTTGGCCTCGAGCCGCTGGCACGCATCGTCTCGACCGGCGTCAGTGCACTTTCCCCGGAACTCATGGGCATGGGACCCGTGGAGTCCTCGCGCCGGGCCTTGGCCTTGGCGGGCCTTAGCATGGCGGACATCGACCTCGTTGAGCTCAACGAGGCCTTCGCCGTCCAGGTGGTGGCGAGCGCCCGTGAACTCGGCATCGATCCGGAGAAGCTCAACGTTCATGGCGGCGCCATCGCCCTGGGTCACCCGTTTGGCATGACAGGCGCCCGGATGACCACCACCTTGCTCAACGGCCTCCGGGAACGGGATGGGACCTTGGGACTGGCGACCCTGTGCGTCGGCGGTGGGCAGGGCATGGCGGTGGTCTTCGAGCGGCTGTCTTAGGCCCCGGGAGTTCGCACACGCGTAATGCCCCCAAAGACGCATCTTCAGGGGCATTAGGCTGAGCCAATCCTGGGAGGTTAGTCGTCGCCCCGCAGGATCGCCAACAGGCGGATGATTTCCACGTAGAGCCATACGAGCGTGACGGTCAGGCCAAAAGCGGCCGTCCAGGAGTACTTCTCCGAAGCACCTTGCCGGACGCCCTGCTCAATGCTCGTGAAGTCCATGACCAACGAGAACGCCGCCAGGCCGATGGCCAGGATCCCGATGAAGACGCCCAGCGGGATGCCGAAGATGTGCACGCTGCTGCTCAGGCCGAACGGCGACTGGACGGCGCCGGTCCACAGCAGGACCATGTTGATCACCGAGAAGACGAGGTAGCCGAGGACGGCGATCATGAAGAAGCGCATTGCCTTGGGGGTGGCGCGCACCTTGCCGCTCTTGAAGAGAGCCAAGGTTACGCCGAACACCGCGAGGGTGCCAATGACTGCCTGCAGGCCAACGCCCGGGAACATACCGTCCAGCAGGCGGGTCAGGCCTCCGAGGAACAAGCCCTCAAGGCCGGCATAAGCCAGGATCAACGCCGGCGAAGGCTGCTTCTTGAAGGAGTTGACCATGCCCAACGCGAAGCCACCCAACGCGCCGACAACCATGAGGAGGTTTGCCGTGCCGGGAGCAACGAACAAGGTGACGGCTGCGCCAATCAACAGCACCGCAAGGCAGGCCGCGGTCTTGACGATGACGTCGTCGAAAGTCATACGGCCCGTCTCGGCCGGACCGGCCGCGGGCTGGTTGTACATCTGCTGCAGCTGATCGCTCGTCATGGGCTGCTGAGCGGTCCAAGCCGGCTGGCCGTACTGGTTTTGGCCGTATTGGGGCTGGCCGTACTGGTTTTGGCCATACTGGGGCTGGCCGTACTGGGGCTGGCCGTGGGAGTAGCTGGGAACAGGCGGAGCCTGTGTGGCTCCACGGAAATTCTTTCCGTTGAAGATCGGGTTGCCGCCGAGTGCCATGGTGGGTGTCCTTCTTGCTGTGGGTGCGAAGTGATAGTTCACGCTACCAATTCCCACGCTTGGTCCGCACCGAAAGTTCCACCGCCGTCGATGCCGGCACCCGCTCCTTGAGAGGGTGCCGGCACACGCGGCTATCCGACGCCGAGGTACGCTTCCTTGACCGCCGGGTTGGCAAGCAGTTCCTTGCCGGTGCCCCGGTGCGTAATCGACCCGGTTTCAAGCACGAAAGCACGGTGCGCACGGGCGAGCGCCTGGTTGGCGTTTTGCTCCACCAGGAGCACCGTGGTGCCTTGGTTGTTGATCTCCGTGACAATCTTGAAGATCTGGCGGATGAACTGCGGAGCAAGCCCCATGGAAGGTTCATCCAGCAGCAACAGCTTGGGGTTGGACATCAGCGCCCGGCCAATCGCGAGCATCTGCTGTTCGCCACCGCTCATGGTGCCGCCAAACTGCTTGATACGCTCCTTCAACCGTGGAAACAAGTCGAAGACACGTTCCAGGTCTTCTGCCACCTTGGTCCGGTCCTTGCGGCCGTAGGAACCCATGTCGAGGTTCTCCTCCACCGTCATGCCAGGGAAGATTCCGCGTCCCTCCGGCGCTTGCGAAATGCCCTGGACAACACGGATGTGGGCCTTCATCCTGGTGATGTCCTGGCCGGCAAAGGTGATGGAGCCGGCCGAGGGAGCCAGCAATCCGGAAATCGTCCTCATGGTGGTGGTCTTTCCGGCACCATTCGCGCCGATGAGCGAAACGATCTCGCCTTCTTCCACGCTGAATGACATGTCGGAAATCGCCTGGATCCGGCCGTAGTGGACGGATACGTTCTTCAGCTCAAGCAAGGTCATCTTCAGGCTCCCCGAGATAGGCGGAAATAACTTTCGGGTCGTCGCGAATGATCTTGGGCAACGCGTCCGCGATCTTTTTGCCGAACTCCAGGACCACGATCCGGTCGGTGACGCCCATGACCAGCTTCATGTCGTGCTCAATGAGCAGGACCGTGTAGCCGTCGTCGCGGATTGTCCGGATCAGGGCCATGAGCTCTTCCTTCTCCGCGGGATTGAACCCGGCCGCAGGCTCGTCCAGGCACAGGACCTTGGGATCCGTGGCCAGTGCCCGCGCGATTTCCAGGCGGCGCTGGTACCCGTAAGGAAGGTGCCGCGACAGGAAATGGGCGTGATCGGCGATGCCCACGAATTCAAGCAATGCCATGCCGCGCTCGATCGAGGTCTTCTCTTCCCTCACATGGGTCGGCAGGCGCAGGAGAGCCCCGCCGACACTCGTGCGGTGGCGCGCGTCGAGGCCGACAACCACGTTTTCCAAGGCCGTCATCTCACCAAAGAGGCGGATGTTCTGGAACGTCCGCGCCAAGCCTCGCCGGGTGATCTTGTGCTGGGGCAGTCCATTGAGCAACTGGCCTTCCAGCAAGACCTTTCCCGAAGTCGGCTTATACACACCTGTCATCGCATTGAAACACGTGGTTTTACCCGCACCGTTGGGACCAATCAAACCGAGGATTTCGCCCCGGTTGATATCGAACGTGACGTTGTCCAGGGCGACCAGGCCACCGAACTTGATCGTCAGGTCCTGGACCTGGACCAGGGCTTCGCCCACCTTGGTGGCGATCTCCCTCTCGGGTGCCACCTTTTCGGCGACATCAAGGTCCACACCCTGCTCCTTGAGTGCGTCGACGTCGATATCCGGTTCGATCGCTTCACTCATTTGTCAGCCCCCTTTCCCGGTTCCAGAACGACTTTGCCCGAAGGAGGGATATCGCCCATGGCACCCTTGAGCTTGTTGTAGGCCAAGCGTCCATAGGCGAGGAGGCTCTGGCGTGCCGGCAGGAGGCCACCGGGACGGAAAATCATGATGATCACCAGCGCCGCCCCAAAGATCAGGTACTTGAACTCCGCAATCGCGGTGAAGCGGAGTGGGATATATGCCACCAACGCACCACCAAGGATCGCACCCACCTTGTTTCCCGTGCCGCCCATGACAACAGCGGCGACGAACAGGATCGAGGTGGCGATATCGAATTTCTGGTTGTTCACAAAACCTACCTGGCCGGCGAACAACGCACCCGAGAGTCCGCCCACGGAAGCGCCGATCGCGAAGGCCCACACCTTGTACTTGAAGGTGGGGACACCCATGATTTCGGCAGCGTCTTCATCCTCGCGGATGGCAATCCACGCGCGTCCCACCCTGCTGCGCTCAAGGTTTCCGGCAGCAAGGAGCACCACAATGATGATGGTCAGCGTCAGCCAATACCACGGGGTTCCGTTCGAATTCTGGAAGATCGTTTGTCCGCTGGAATCCGTACCAGGCGGGTGGCCGACATTCTGGAAGCCAACCTGGCCCTTCATGGCCGGAATGATGGTGGCCAGAATGCGCACGATCTCACCGAAGCCGAGCGTGACGATAGCCAGGTAGTCGCCGCGGAGGCGAAGCGTGGGAACACCCAGGACCACGCCGAAGAACATGGCGACTGCCATCGCCAATGGCAGCGTCCACAAGTAGGGAATGTGCACATACGGCGAATCCGGACTGGTGAACATCGCTGAGGTATAGGACCCCAGGGCGAAGAAGGCCACATAACCCAGGTCGAGGAGGCCCGCATAGCCGACCACCACGTTCAGGCCGACAGCCACCAGGGCATAGACCGACATTTGCGCGAGTGCGATTTGCCAATTGTTGCCCGGTTCCGTCGTGATCAACGGCGGATTGAGGATAGGAAGCAAATACGCAAGGACAACAACGACGATCAGGATCAGCCATTGGGTCTGGCGCGGGAGCGCATTCCATTTGTCACTGAGCCCCGGGAACCAGCCCTTGCGCTGCCGCATCTTGGCTTCGCGGTCGGCAATCTCCTGTGCAGAAGCATCATCGGGAATAAGTGTGGGGCCGTCTGTTGTGCTCATGCCTTACTCTTTCCTAGCGAGCTACCCAAGACACCTTCGGGTCGCACAATCAATACCAACACCAGGACCACGAACGCGACAACGTCCGTCCATTGGGAACTGCCCAGGAGCACCTGGCCGTAGTTGCCAATCAAACCGATCAGCAGGCCGCCCAGCAAAGCACCGCGGACATTGCCGATGCCTCCAAGGACAGCGGCCGCGAACGCTTTGACGCCCAGGATGAATCCGCCGTTGTACTGCACGCCGGACGGAATTTTCATGACGTAGAACAAAGCAGCCGCACCGGCCAGGATGCCGCCGATGATAAAGGTGGTGACAATGATTTTTTCCTTGTTGACACCCATCAGGGTTGCAGTATCCGGATCCTGCGCCACTGCGCGGATGCCTCGGCCGGTCCGGGACCGCCTAATGAACTGATCGGTGGCAATCATGAGGATAATCGCGGCGACCACAATAACCACCTGCTGCGAATCGACGATCGTCCCGAAGACGTCGAAAATCGCGAGCGGCCGGAACATTGTGAGCGCAGCTTCCGGGCTCGGTCCACGCCACCAGTAGATGGTGTACTGAATGGCGAAAGAAACACCGATGGCGGTAATCAAGAATGCCAGTCGGGGCGCCTTACGTTGACGCAAAGGTTTATAAGCCACCCGTTCCACGATCACTGCCATCAGGGCTGAGGCGATAATGGCGACGACGAGGGCGAGGATGAGGTTTCCCACGATGGCCCAAAAACCCAGCCTCGGAGCAGAGGGGCCGAAATTCAGGGCGCTGAGGGTGAAGAACACTCCGTAACAGCCCGTGATGAACACTTCTGAGTGGGCAAAGTTGATGAGGTTGAGAACGCCGTAGACGAGGGTATAGCCGAGGGCAACCAAGGCGTAGATTGCGCCGAAGGTCAACCCGTCAAAGGTGGAACTCCAGAAGTTTTGGGTAAAGGAGTTTACGTCGAAGGTGATCCACGTGTCGTCCACGGGAACCGAGTGGAGCAGGGTGGGAATTACTTCACTGATCATGGCACTTTCCTGATGTAATCAAAAGAAATGCTGGGGGTCGGCATGGATGCTAACCCCCAGCATTCATCTGGGCTCGGTGTTATTTTCCGATGACGCCGATGGGAACGATCTTGCCGTTCTCAACTTTGTAGCCGTAGACATCAGGCGTTGCCAATTCGCCGGTTGAATCCCACTTGTAGTGCTTCGACAGGCCATCTGCGTCGTAGGACTTGACCCAGGACAGCAGGTCCGCGCGGGACTGCTTGCCCTTGTCGATGCCCGAGAGCAGGACCGTGACGGCGTCGTAACCTTCAATGGAGTACGTTCCGGGCTCCGCGTTGGCCAGCTTCTTGTACTCGCTCTCGAAGCTCGGGATCAGCTCGCCCGGGATGCAGGGGCAGGTGAAGTACGAGTTGGACGACGCATCGCCGGCCAGCTTGATGAACTGGTCATCCTTCACTCCATCGGGGCCCACGAAGGATCCGGTGAATCCCTTTGCAACCAGCTGCTGGTCGAAGGGGGCACCCTCTGCATAGTAGCCGGCGTAGTAGACCGTGTCTGCCTTGGAGTTCATGATCTTGGAAATCACGGCCGAGAAGTCCTTCTGGCCCGTGACGACCTTGTCGGATCCCACCATCGCGGAGCCAAGGGCAGCGGACGTTGTGGTTCCCAGACCAATGCCGTAGTCAGAGTCGTCCTGGACCAAGTAGACCTTCTTTGCCTGCAGCTTGTCCGTGAGGAACTTTGCTGCCGCAGGACCCTGGACGGCGTCATTGCCGAGGGCCCGGAAGAAAGTGGTCCAGCCGTTCTTGGTCAGGCTCGGGTTGGTAGCGGAGGGCGTGATGTGCACCAAGCCCTTCTGCTCGAAGATGTTGCCGGTGGCCTTGGACTCTCCGGAGAACGGCAAGCCCACCACTCCGATGATGTCGGGTTCGGAAACAATCTGCGTCACCGGGCCCGTGGCCTTGTTCGGATCGCCTTCAGTATCGAATTTCTTGAACTGGACCTGGCAGCCGGGGTTCGCGGCGTTGTGCTGGTTGATGGCCAGCTGGATGCCGTTGAAGATGTTGATACCCAGCTGGGCGTTGGGTCCTGTCTCGGCACCGGCATAGGCAAGGGTGGTGGTGGACGGGCACGTCCCCTTTCCATCGCCTGCAGGCAAAACAGCTCCGGCAGGAACGTCGACTTTGGAGATCGCGGGGATATTGACCCTGCTGCCGCCACCCGAGGTTTCCGTGCCGCTGGGAGCGGTCTGGTTCGCACAGCCCGCCACGAGCATGCCAAGGGTGGCTGCTGCTGCAATCGCCGAAATGACTTTCTTCCTGTACATAAATAGCCTCCGCGGTGCGTCTGATTCGTGGTCATTCGCCCGAAGTCACTTTCACTTCGAACATGTTCCATGAGAGTACTACCAAATATGTGTCGTGGAACACATATACGCAGGTCAGGATCTAATAACGGTGTGTCACCGCAGTGCCCGGAGAGCTCTTCGCGTGAACGCGGGGTTAAATTCTCGTCACGGCACAGCTTGGCGCAAACAAAGAAGGTGGCACGGCCCGCATTTCTCGTGCGTGCCCCAGGTGGGACTCGAACCCACAACACGCGGATTTTAAGTCCGCTGCCTCTGCCAATTGGGCTACTGGGGCGCCCGGATAATGGTAACCCAGCGCACTCCCCTCTTTTGGCCTCCTACAGCGCTTGGAAGGGCGCGGCATAACGAAAGGTTCCGCTGGCGCCGTCGGGCCATGCTTTGAGGGGCAAGAGCTGGAAATGGTCTCCCCACCCTGCGTCGGGTGCCGACACGCCCAGCTTGCGGGCGGGAAGAAATCCGAAGCGAGGGTAGTACTCGGTGCTGCCCAGCAGCGCGATGCCCGGCTCCCCCGCCTCCTCGGCCCGCCGGGCCGTTTCCCGCAAAAGCGCAGATCCGATGCCACGCCGCTGGAGGTGCGGCTGGACGCTGATGGGGCCCAGTCCCAAGAGCGGGAGTCCTCCGACCCTGCCGCGGGTGCAGATGACGTGGCCTACGATTTCCCCGCCCATCTCCGCCACGATGCTGAACTCCGGCAGGTAATCATCGGAGTCGAACAGTTCCCTCAGCAGCTTCACTTCGGCCGGGACTCCTTCGACGGGCAACCCGGTGACCGCGCTCGTGGAAAACGCGGCCGCCGTGAGCGCCAGCACGGACTCGCGGTCCGCCGGCTGCTCCGTCCGCAGCACTACGCCTTGGCCCAGCAGCTCCAGCACTTCCATGGCGTGCCGCCGCTCAGTGGACGGAACCAAAAGGTGGTCGTGATGGAACCCGGCGAGGACGTTGCAGCTGATGCCGGCCGCCGTCAGGGCGGAGCTGACTGCCGCGGTGAGCCCCACAGCTTCCAGCGCGGAGTGGATTTGAAGAGTGATCCACGCGGCCACGAAATCGTAGGCCAGCCCCAGGCGGCCGGCTTCCTCGCGCCGCAGCACCACGGTGAGGCCTTCCGCTTCGCGGACAGCGGCTTCGATATTGCCTTCAAGCGGTCTGCCGTGCGGCCACAAAGCGTAGACGTAGTCGCCCTCCCGAATCACGGGATGCATGGATCTCAGGAGGGTGGTCAGATCGCTTTCGCCAGCCATGCTGCAAGTCTAGGACCCGGCGTCGCCGAGATGCCGAACCGCCGCCGCGGACCGGACGGCACGGCACGGCACGAGGATTAAAACGACGACGGCGGCCGCCTCCCGCGTGGGAGATGGCCACCGTCAGCGGGACTGCTTGAGGTGCCGCTATTTGGCGTCAGCCGTGACCGGAGCCTTGGCTTCGGAAGGTGCGGCAGCCGGTGCGGGTGCGGCGGCCGGCTTGGGAGCCGGGGTGGCCGCGGCAACGAAGGCTCCGCGCGGGTTGTCGAGGTCCAGCAGCTGCGTGGTGTCGCGGCCCATGGTCATGCCGAGGATCCAGTTGAAGATCACGCGGACCTTGCGCTCACCGGTGGGGATGGCCAAGCCGTGGTAGCCGCGGTGTGCCAGCCAGGCAAGCCCGCCCTTGAGGCCGATGCGGCCCAGGAGGTTGATGTTGGCAACGCCCTTCCACTCGCCGAAGCCGGCGACCGCACCGAGGTTCTTGTGCTTGTAGTCACCCATCGGCTTGTCCCAGCGGGAGGCCCACAGGTTCTTGGCGAGGCGCTTGGCCTGGCGAAGGGCGTGCTGGGCGTTCGGAACACAGGTGCCGTCCGGCAGGCCGCTGCCCGTGAGGTCCGGAACCGCGGCGATGTCGCCGGCGGCCCAGGCGTTGTCGATGATGCCTTCGTCGCCAGCGATCCGCAGGTCCGGGAGGACGCGGACGCGTCCGCGCGGCTCAAGCGGGAAGTCGGTGGAACGGATCATCGGGTTGGCCTGCACGCCGGCGGTCCACACGAGGGTGTCGGCTTCGAACTCCTGGGCAGGGGTCTTGTCCGGCAGGTTGATGAGCTTGAGGCTGCCCTCTGCGTTGTCGAGGGAGGTGTTGAGCAGGACCTCGATGCCGCGGCTGCGGAGGTGTCCCACAACCCACTCGGCCTGGGCTGCGGTGACCTCGGGCATGATGCGGCCCATGGCTTCGACCAGGACGAAGCGGACTTCCTCCTGGCGGATGCGCGGGTTGTTCTTGACGGCAGCGCGGGCGAGGTCTTCCATCTCGGTGATGCACTCGATACCGGCGAAACCGCCACCCACCACCACGAAGGTCAGGGCCTTGGCGCGCTCGGCGGCGTCGGTCATGGTGGAGGCGACCTCGATGCGCTCAAGCACCTTGTTTCGCAGGGCGACCGCTTCTTCGATGGTCTTCAGGCCAATGCCTTCGTCCGCGAGGCCCTTGATGGGGAAGGTGCGGGTAATGGCACCGGCGGCAACCACGACGTCGAAGTAAGGGATCTCGAAGTTGTCTCCACCGTCGGCCGGAGCAACAACGGCGGTGCGGTTCTGGTGGTCGATGCTGGTGACGCGGCCCTGGATGAGTTCCGTCTGCTTGAGGTGCTGGCGGTGCGAGATAACGGCGTGGCGTGCCTCGATGTTGCCGCCTGCCACCTCGGGGAGGAAGGGCTGGTAGGTCATGTAGGGAAGAGGATCGACGACGGTGACGATGCCGCCGGCGTTCGCGATCTTCTTCTGCAGCTTGAGTGCTACGTACAGGCCGACGTATCCGCCGCCGACAACGAGAACACGGGGACGGTCAATGAGCTCAGGGGTGGTTGCCATAAGAATAGAGTACAGCACCTTGTGAAAATCTTCACTAACTATTTCCCGAATCTACGCACCTGCGCCGGGGGCTATTTCGGGCCGCCCTGATCCACGACGTCCACCACGCCGGTCGCGGGCCCGTCGGGCAGTCCGGGGGAGGTCCGGTAGGCGCGCCTCAATTGGACGGAGGCGCCCGCAACGATCGCCACGAAGAGCGAACCGAAGCCGATCACCACAGCGGCCGGAACGGCTGTGTCGGACTGCGAGGGCGCCTTGGCGACGGGAACAGTGGGATCGGCCAAGGTCGCCGCGGGGATGCTCGGCGTCGACGTTGCCTGCGGCGTGGGGCTGCTGAGGTCCCCGCGTCGGTGGACCCTGATCCAGTCCGCAATGGATCCCACCGGATTGCTCGTCGCCTCCGGCACATCGGCTTCCAGGGCCGCCTCGGCGTTGAGGATGCCATAGCCGTAGATCGGGTCCTTGCCGGGCGCGCCGGCATCCACGGCCGTGGACACTATCCTGTTGATGACCTGCTTGGCGCTCATATCAGGCCATTTCGAGCGGATGAGCGCCGCAACGCCGGAGACAATCGGCGCGGAACCCGACGTGCCTGCCCAATCCTCGTAGCTCCCCCCGGGCAGGCCCCCCACCAGCTTTTCCGCGGGCGCCGAGACGCCGATGCTGATTCCCTGCGATGAAGCATCGACGCTGGCCATGCGGTTCCGGTCGAGTCCTGCCACGGTCAGGACGCCTGGAATCGTGGCGGGCGCGCCCACCTGGACGTTGCCGCCGATCCGGTTGCCCGCCGCGGCCACGATCACTACGTCCTTTTGTTCGGCGTAGAGGAATGCCGCGTCCCAGCTTTGGGGCCAATCCGGCGAAGTGCTGCCGAGGGAAATATTGATGACCTTGGCGCCGTTGTCCACGGCCCACCGGACAGCTTCGGGAATCTGTTCCTGGTCCGTCTTGCCCGCCGGGTTCGGTGAACCGAGCCAAGCGGAAACGGACAGGATCTGGGCCTCGGGGGCTACGCCCACGATTCCGTCGGTGCCGACGCTGGAACCTGGCGACGGAGACGACGACGGGGAGGCCGACGGGTTGGGAGCAGCGTGTCCACGCCCGGCAAGGAGCGTGGCGACGAGGGTTCCGTGCTCGGGTTTGGCCCCGATGCTCTTCTGCCCGTTCGGATCGCCCGCGCCGGAAGCGTCGGTTCCGCCGACCACCGCACCTTTGAGATCGGGGTGTTGTCCGTCCACCCCGCTGTCGATGATGGCCACCTTCACGCCCGCGCCCTTGGATACCTGCCAGGCGGCGGTGATGCCGTACTCGTTGAGCCAGTATTCCTTGTCCCGCCACGAGTCGGCGAACGCCGAGGGCGCGGCGACAAGGGCCCCCGCAAGGCTTCCCCCGGCCAGCATGGCGGCCAGCGCGGCCGATGCCGCGCGGCGGCGCCAACCGTGTGGCAACGTCATCAGCGGATACCCATCTTTAGCGGACACCCATCATGAGCGGATACTCAGCGCGATGCCGTCGAGGATGTCATGCTCGCTGGAGATGGCCGCTGTGATGGAGCCGTTTCCGGGCTCGGCCAAACGCTGGAGGACGCGGCGCCAGACGAGGGCTCCGGCTCCGATGACGTCAACACGTCCGGGGTGCATGTAGGGCAGCAGGGCACGCTCTTCGCGGCTCATTTCCAGCAGGCTCGTGGCGGCCTTGCTGATGGTCTCCAGGTCCAGGCTGGCACCGTGGATCAGTGCGGGATCGTACTCGCCCAGGCCCAGGGCGTGCGCCGTGATGGTGGTGACGGTTCCGGCAACGCCGACGACGGCGGTGGCCCGGCCCAGCGGGACCGTGCGGGCGACGAGATCAATGGCTGCGTCGACGTCGGCTTCCGCTGCGGCGATCTGCTCCGGCGTCGGAGGATCGCTGCGGAGGTGCCGTTCAGTCAAGCGCACGCAGCCGATGTCGACGGATTTGGCGGCAATGACGCCGTCGGAGTCGCCGAGGACGAACTCGGTGCTTCCGCCGCCGAGGTCAACCACCAGCACCGGATCCTTGCCGCGTGATGGAAGCACGCTGCTTGCACCGGCGAAGGACAGCGCGGCTTCTTCGTCGCCGGAGATGACCTCGGGCTCGACGCCCAGCAGCTCCCGGATCCCGTCAACGAAGACGTCCCGGTTGCGGGCGTCGCGGCTCGCAGAGGTCGCCACGAAACGGACGCCCCGGGCATCATGACGGCGGATCAGCTCGGCGTAGTCGGCGGTTGCCGCGAAGGTGCGTTCGAGCGCCTCGGGAGCAAGCTCGCCGGTGGCGTCAACCCCTTGGCCGAGGCGAACGACGCGCATCTCACGGACGATGTCCCGCAACGGAGACCCTGTTCCCGCGCCGTTGGAATCCGCGATGAGTAGGCGGATCGAATTGGTGCCACAATCGATGGCGGCTACCCGGTTCATGCGTTGCGCTCCCCTGCGGCCGACTCCGCGGACGCTTCTGCTCCGTGGGAGGACTTGGATTTGCGGACAGGTGCGGGACGGCCCACGATGTCCGGCAGGCCCTGCGGTCCGTGGCGGCTGAGGTCCCTGGACGGGGCCTCCCCTGCGCTGTCCCACGCGCCGTCGCAATAGCAGCGGTCCGCGGTCCACCATTCGCTGATCGCCTCGATGGCCTCGTCGCCGAGCGGATTGACGCCGGGACCGGCCGCCAGGGAGTGGCCAACCAGGACGTGCAGGCACTTCACGCGTGTGGGCATGCCGCCGGCAGAGACGCCGGCGATCTCGGGGACGTCCCCGGTGCCGACACGTCCGGCAATCTCGTCACGCGCCTGGAGATAGGCCTCGTGGGCGCCCCTGTAAGCCGCAGCCAAAGGCTCGTCCTCGGTGAGCCGCTCGTTCATCGCATTCATGAGCCCACCGGCCTCCAGACGCGACACGGCTGCGGTGATGACGGGGTGCGTCAAGTAGAACGTCGTCGGAAACGGAGTGCCGTTGCTCAATCGCGGAGCGGTCGCGGCGACCAACGGGTTGCCGCACACGCAGCGCGCCGGGATTTCGACGACGTCGCGCACCGGCCGCCCGAGCTGGCGGCTGAGGATTTCGAGATCGTGTGCTGATGGCTTGCGTGACTCCTGCGATGCAGGTGCCGAGGTCTCTTCCACTGGCGCTGCCATCCTTCCTGCCCTGTTTGGTCGCGCCCGCCAGGGCGCGACGGCGGCGGGCACCGCGTCTAGTCTGTTGCCGAGCGCCTGATGGATTCCCATAGCCCATCCACCCACGGCAGATTGGACGGGCTTCCGGAAGCCCCTGAGCTGGTGCTTCCACCGGGTGTCCCGGCGGGAACGTCTCCACCAAACACCCAGTAGCCTGCTTCACCCGGCATAACCATGTTAATGCGGTCCCGGGCTTGTTGTTTCACGTAGTTGGGGTCCTGCCACCGCGTGATCTGCTTCTGGAGGCTGGCTTGCTCGGCCTGCTTGCTCGCAATATCGGCTTCCAGGCCCGAGATTTCAGCCTTTTTCTCCAACCAGATCTTGACCGTGGGCGCGAGCATGATGGTGATCGCTATCATCACCACGGCGAGGGCAAGCATGCGGCCGGAGAACGCCTTCGCGGGCACCGGGCGCGCGCCGTGGTCCTTGTCCTGGTGGGTGGAGCCAGCGCCGGACGTTTTGCCGGATGCCTTGCCGACAACCGGCAAGTTTCCCGGCCCGCCCGCATGCGGACGTCCCGGTTTCGGGGCAGCTCCGCCCTTTGTGCCGGACTGGCCCTTGCTTTGGGCGCTGCCTTCGGCTGTGGCATTGGACGGCGCCCTGGACCCGGCGTGAACCGCGCTTTCCTGTTGGGGCGCGGTTGCCTTGCGGGACTCGCCGAAGTCGGCACGGATGACATGGCCGCTGTCGGGGTTCTTCTGGGGCGAACGGCCGAGGGCATCGGCCCGGGGGACCTTGGGTCGGCGGGTGGCCATGACACTCCTGTAATGCCTGGTGCTTGCCTGGCGGGTTGCTGCGCGTTGTGTGCCTCACGGAGCCTGCGGTTTGCCGAAGTGCTCGCACATTTCGTTAAACAGAACCGGTGGCTATGGTCTTTCCACCATAGCCACCGGTCAGCTGTTTCAGCGGATACTAGCCCTTGAAACGCGGGAACGCGCTGCGGCCGGCGTAGCGAGCGGCGTCGTCGAGTTCTTCTTCGATGCGCAGCAGCTGGTTGTATTTGGCGACGCGCTCGGAGCGGGCCGGGGCACCGGTCTTGATCTGGCCCGCGTTGGTGGCAACCGCGATGTCAGCAATGGTGGTGTCCTCGGTTTCGCCGGAGCGGTGCGAGGTGATGGTGGTGTAGCCCGAGCGCTGGGCCAGGGAAACGGCATCCAGGGTTTCGGTCAGGGAACCGATCTGGTTGACCTTCACGAGCAGGGAGTTGGCCGTGGCGGAGTCGATGCCCTGCTGCAGGCGGACCGGGTTGGTCACGAAGAGGTCGTCGCCGACCAGCTGGACCTTGTCACCGATGGTGTCGGTAAGGGTCTTCCAGCCTTCCCAGTCGTTTTCGTCCAGCGGGTCTTCGATGGAGACCAGCGGGTAGTCGGCAACGAGTTCGGCGTAGTAGGCGCTCATTTCGGTGGCCGAGAGTGCCTTGCCTTCGAACTGGTAGGCGCCGTCCTTGTAGAACTCGGACGAGGCGACGTCCAGTGCGAGGGCGATGTCCTTGCCCGGGGTGTAGCCGGCGTTCTTGATGGCTTCCTGGATCAGGTCCAGTGCAGCGCGGTTGGACGGCAGGTTCGGAGCGAAGCCGCCTTCGTCGCCGAGGCCGGTGGAGAGGCCCTTGGCCTGCAGGACCGACTTGAGGTTGTGGTAGACCTCAACGCCCCAGCGCAGGCCTTCGGAGAAGGTCTCCGCGCCGATCGGGGCGATCATGAATTCCTGGATGTCGACGTCGGAGTCGGCGTGGGAGCCACCGTTGAGGATGTTCATCAGCGGGACGGGCAGGACGTGGGCGTTCGGGCCGCCCAGGTACTTGTACAACGGCAGGTCCGCGGAGGCGGCGGCTGCGTTGGCCACCGCGAGGGAAACGCCGAGGATGGCGTTGGCGCCGAGCTTGCCCTTGTTCGGAGTGCCGTCGAGGTCGATCATGGCCTGGTCGATGCTGCGCTGGTCCGTGGCGTCGAAGCCGATCAGGGCCGGGGCGATTTCGTCGATGACCGCGTCAACGGCCTTCTGGACGCCCTTGCCGAGGTAACGGCCCTTGTCGCCGTCACGCAGTTCAACGGCTTCGTGCTCGCCGGTGGAAGCACCGGAGGGAACTGCCGCGCGGCCGATCTGGCCATCGGAAAGCAGAACTTCAACTTCTACTGTCGGGTTTCCGCGGGAATCAAGGATCTCGCGGGCGTGGATGGCATCGATAAGCGCCATGGACTGCTCCTTATGGTGAAGCGATTTACTGGGAATCTTGAGGGAAATTCTCGACGTCCTCGTCGCCACTAGCCTAGTCGAGACGGGCCAAGGTTACGGAACAGCGTCGGACCCCTCACGTTTTGTGGCATCGCCCTCGCGGCCCTGGTAGCGGCGGACCGCAGCGCGCAGGGCCCGTTCGGCGTCGAAACCCTTCTCCCTTGAGCCCGCGACGACGGCGAGCAGCAAGTCTCCAAGCGCAGCTTCGGAGTCGGGAACCTCCGCCGCCGCGACGGGGCGGCCCCTGAGCTCCGGGCCGCCCGAACGCTCGGCACGCTCAAGCGACTTTTGCGCCAAGGCAAGGGCAGGAAGGTGCGGCGGGATGCCTTCGAAAGGATCCGAGCGCCCGGGCTTTTCGGCCTTCTTCACGGCGTCCCATTTTTCGACGATCTCCTCCACGGTGGCCGGGAAGGAATCCTGCAAGGATCCGTCGGGCCTGAAGACGTGCGGATTTCGCCGCACCATCTTTTCCGTGATGGTGCGGGCGACGTCGTCGAACGTGAACTGTCCGCGTTCCTCGGCGAGCCGGGCGTGCAGCACTACTTGGAGCAGCACGTCACCCAGCTCGCCGCGGAGTTCGTCGGCCGTGTCGGTGCCGGCCGCGCCGGCTTCGATCGAGTCGACCACTTCGTACGCTTCCTCGATCAGGTACTCGACGAGGGATTCGTGGGTCAGCGCCCCCATCCACGGGCAGTGCTCCCGCAAAGAGGCTATCTTCCCCAGCAGCTCCCCAACCGCGCCTGCAGGGCTTTGTTCAGCCAAGGTTGGCGTAGGCGTCGTTGATGTACTCCACCAACGCTTCTTTTTCGTCCAGCGGCAAGAACGACGACTCGGCCGCGTTGAGGGTCAATTCGAGGAGGTCGTCGAGATCGTAGTCGAAGGTCTCCACGAGAAGCTCGAACTCGTCCGTGAGGGTCACGCCGCTCATGAGCCGGTTGTCCGTGTTGATGGTGACGTTGAAGCCCAGCTGGTACAGCATGTCCAGCGGGTGGTTCTCGATGCCTTCGCCGAAGTTCGCGATGGCGCCGGTCTGCAGGTTGGACGAGGGGCAGATTTCCAGCGCAATCCCGCGATCGCGGACCCAGCCGGCCACCTCACCCAACGTGACCATGCCGATGGTGTCCTCGGCGTCGTCGTCGGCTTCTTCGCCTTCGGCGTCCTCGAATTCAACCGAGATGTCCTCGGCGATACGCACGCCGTGGCCCAGCCGCAGGGCCCGGCCGTCCACGAGTGCGGACTGGATGCTGTCCAGGCCTGCTGCTTCGCCGGCGTGCACGGTAGCCGGAAAATTGTGCTCGGCCAGGTAGGTGAAAGCGTCCTTGAAGCGGGACGGCAGGAAGCCGTCCTCGGCTCCGGCGATGTCGAAGCCCACGGCTCCGTTGTAGCGGTGGCGCACGGCGAGCTCGGCAATTTCCTGGCCGCGGTCCGCGTGGCGCATCGCCGTGATGAGCTGGCCCACCTGGATCTGCCGGCCGGACTCCTCAACAGCGTCCACGCCGGCGTCGAGCCCTTCCTGGACCGCGTCCACAACCTCGTCCAGGGTGAGGCCCTTCTGCAGGTGCTGCTCAGGTGCCCAACGGATCTCGCCGTACACGACGCCGTCGTCCGCGAGGTCCTCAACGAACTCCTTGGCTACGCGTGCCAGGCCTTCCTTGGTCTGCATGACGGCAATCGTGTGGTCGAAGGTTTCGAGGTAACGGACCAGGGAACCTGAATCCGCGGACTCACGGAACCACTGGCCCAGCGCTACGGGATCCGTGGACGGAAGGGTGTGGCCGACGGCCTCCGCCAGCTCGATGATGGTGGCCGGGCGCAGTCCCCCGTCCAGGTGATCGTGAAGGGAAACCTTCGGCAGGCTCTTCAGGTCGAAATCAAGGGCAGGGGCGGCATCAACAATAGGCTCAGTCACGTCTCAACTCTAGGGGGACGGAAGAAGCTTAGCCAGCAGGGTGTGAGCGCTCGACGCCGGCCGCCGCGTTAATCGCGGTCCCTTCGTCTGCTGCGGCTGCTGATTCTTTCTTCTCCGCGTCCTTCTTCTCGAGGTGCTTGTGCCACCAACGCAAGGTGTGGTCCACGATGACGCCGAGTACCACGGCGAATGCCACGGCAATCCCCACGCCAAGGAGCGGGTTGTTGTGCACCCAGTGGCCGGCGAGCGATCCGACGCCGATCGAATAGACAACCCACGTGAAGCAGGCGAAGGCATCCAGGAAGAAGAAGGTCTTGTGGCGGAATCCGGTTTGTCCGGCGACGTAGTTCACGGCGACGCGGCCCCAAGGGATGTACCGGGCCGTGAAGATGAGCACGGCGCCGCGTTTGTCCAGCTCGTAGTGTGCCCAGGCGAACATCTTCTGGACCTTGGGCTTGCGCATCCATTTCCAGCGGTCCAGGCCGATCTTGCGGCCCAGCATGTAGGCCATGTTGTCACCGGCCATGGCCCCAACTAGCGCGGTGGCGCCGAGGAGCCACAGGTTGGGCTCGCCGCGGTGCATCGCGAGGGCCGAGAGCCCGACGATGGCCGTCTCGCTGGGAAGGATCGTGGCAAAGCCGTCGATGAAAAAGAAAACCAGGAGCACCGGGTAGATCCACGGTTGCCCGGCGGCATGCTCGAGCATGTGGTTCATGAATTCCACGCAGGCATTGCTCCTCAAGGAAAGTCACGCGGTTGCGCGACACAGATCGCTATCCAGTGTCCCATGGCCGGGACCTCGTTCGCTACGCCCCTGCCCGGGAAGAACACAATTTAAGGCTAGCTCGAAAGGTGGAATGGACGCATCCCCCTGTGGACGGATCTTCCGGTCCCATGGGAGTCATACCCAGGGAGGAGGCAGCGCCGCCTTGGCCACCCCGCCTCACATGACGGCTTCCTCTTCGGGCTCCCCGGTCTCTTCGTCCTCTTCAGTGATCGGCGTGGCCCCGCGGACTTTGCTGATGATCCGGTCCACGATGATTCCGAGGATGACGGCCGCGACGATCGCGATGGTCGCCCCGAGCAGGTGGTTGTGCTCGAACCACTGGCCGAAGAACAATCCGATAGCCACCGAGTAGCTGGCCCACAGAATGGCGGACATCGCCGTGAGGGCCACAAAAATGCGGCGCGGGAATCCGGTTGCACCGGCTGTGAGGTTGACCGCCACGCGGCCGATGGGGACGAACCGGGCCACCATGATCAGTGACGCGGCCCGGCGTCGGAGTTCCCGCCCGGCCCAGCGAAAGGCGCTTTGCATCCTTGGAGAACGCAACCACCCCCAACGGCGGACACCTATCCTGCGGCCGATCGCATAGGCGATATTGTCGCCCGTGAATGCCCCGAGGGCGCCCACCAGGATCAACAGCCACGTGTTGGGCGTCCCAGCCGTCGCCGAAACGGCCGCGAGTCCCACCACCACCGACTCGCTCGGGATGGGCGGGAAGAAACCATCGATCACGCAGCAGGCAAAAACCAGAAGCAAGACCCAAGGCTGCCCGGCTGCCGAGAGGATGAAGTCGTTGATCGCCTGCACGGTCTTCCCAACGAATGGCCGCGGGGATTGTCTCCCGGGCATCCGAAAATGCCCGGGAGAACAGCAGCTAGGAGATCCGGTCGATGATGAGCCGTTGCGCCGGCCGTGAGCCTTCCGGCGCGATGAGCACGGCACCTTCCAGGGCTTCCTTGGCCCTGTCGAACTTTTCCGGAGTGTCGGTCAGGAGGGTCATGAGTGGCTCCCCTGCGCGGACCAAGGCACCCGGTTTGGCGTGCATCCGTACCCCCGCACCGGCCTGGACGACGTCTTCCTTCCGCGCACGACCGGCGCCGAGGCGCCACGCGGCCACGCCCACGGACAACGCATCGAGCTCCACCAGGACTCCGTCTGCCGGAGCCGCGATGACCTCGGATTCCTTCGCAACGGGCAGGGCTGCGCGCGGATCGCCGCCCTGGGCTTCAATCATCCGGTTCCAGACGTCCATAGCGCGGCCGTCCTTCAGGGCGGCCGCGGGGTCGGCATCGTGCACTCCGGCGCAGGCGAGCATTTCTTCGGCGAGCCTGACGGTCAGTTCGACGACGTCTTCCGGACCGCCGCCCGCAAGCACCTCCACCGATTCCTCCACCTCGATGGCGTTGCCCGCAGTCAAGCCCAGCGGGGTGCCCATGTTGGTCAGGAGGGCGACGGTGTTGACGCCCGCGTCCTTGCCCAGGGCCACCATGGTTTCGGCCAGCTCGCGGGCACGGGCTTCGTCCTTCATGAACGCCCCGGACCCGACCTTCACATCGAGCACGAGGGAGCCCGTGCCTTCGGCGATCTTCTTGCTCATGATGGACGACGCAATCAAGGGAATGGCTTCCACTGTGCCCGTCACGTCGCGCAAGGCGTAGAGCTTCTTGTCCGCCGGAGCCAAGCCCGTGCCGGCGGCGCAGATGACCGCACCCACGTCCTGCAGCTGGGCAAGGATTTCCTCGTTGCTCAGGTTCGCCCGCCACCCGGGAATGGCTTCGAGCTTGTCAAGCGTGCCGCCCGTGTGGCCCAGTCCCCTGCCGGAAAGCTGGGGAACGGCCACCCCGAAGACTGCGACCAACGGCGCCAGCGGAAGCGTGATCTTGTCCCCGACACCCCCGGTGGAGTGTTTGTCGGTGGTGGCCTTTACGCCGCCGTCGGGACGCCGAAGGCTGGAGAAGTCCATCCGCTCGCCCGAGGCGATCATGGCCTCGGTCCAGCGGGAGATCTCGGCACGATCCATCCCGTTGAGCAGGATGGCCATGTTCAGGGCCGCCATCTGCTCGTCGGCGATGACGCCGCGGGTGTAGGCATCGATGGTCCAGTCAATTTGCTCCGGGCTCAGGGTGCCCTTGTCCCGTTTGATGCTGATGATCTGGACGGCATCAAACGCTTCTGTCTGTGTCACAGCTTCTCCTCCAGGTTGTCGGGACCGAATGCATCCGGCAGCACTTGGTCCATGGTCTTGATGCCCTGCGTGGTCATGAGTTGCATGCCGGGTGCCCGGAACTCATAGAGCAATTGCCTGCAACGGCCACACGGCATGAGGACATTGCCCTTCGCGTCGACGCAATAGAACGCCCGCAACCTGCCGCCGCCACCCATGTGGAGGTCTCCCACGAGGGCACACTCGGCGCACAGGGTGAGTCCGTAGCTGGCGTTCTCCACGTTGCAGCCACTCACGATCCGTCCGTCCTCGGTGAGGGCAGCGGCCCCCACCGGGAACTTCGAATAGGGAGCGTACGCCTTCCCCATGGCAGCGACCGCGGCGGCCTCGAGGACCGCCCAGTCCACTTCGGTATCCGCCACGGTCAGCCCTTGACGTACGGTATGCCGCTTGCCGCCGGCGGTCGGGACCTGCCCACCAATCCAGCGACGGCGAAGACCGTGAGGGCGTAAGGCAGCATGGCCATGAACTGGCTCGGCACGGGCGATCCGATGATGGTGATGACGCTCTGGAGGTTGTCCGCGAAGCCGAACAGCAACGCGGCCAAGAAGGCGCCGATCGGGTTCCAGCGCCCGAAGATCAGCGCCGCCAGGGCGATGTACCCGCGGCCACCCGACATGTCCTTGCTGAAGGCATCCACGGACACGAGCGTGAAGAACGAGCCGCCAATACCCGCGATCGCACCACCCATGAGCACGTTCCAGAAACGGGTCCGGTTGACGTTGATGCCCACGGTGTCGGCCGCCTGCGGGTGCTCCCCGACGGCCCTCACGCGCAGTCCCCACTTGGTGTGGAAGAGGCCGAGGTAAACCACGATCACGGCGATGTACATCAAATAGCCCACGAGGGACTGGTGGAACAGGATGGGGCCGATGATGGGGATATCGGACAGGAACGGAATGTCCACGGGAGGCAAACGCCCCGGCTTGTTGAGCCCATCCGGGTCAGCCGTCAGCAGCGTGGAAAAGAGGAAGCTCGTCAGGCCACTGATGAGGACGTTGAGCACGACGCCGACGATGATCTGGTTGACGAGGTACTTGATGCTGACCACGGCCAGGACCAAGGAAACAAGCGCCCCGGCTACGGCAGCCGCGACCAGCCCGGCGTAGACATTGTGCGTCACCGTGGCAATAACGGCCGCGGAAAACGCTCCCAGCAGGAGCTGCCCTTCAATGGCGATGTTGACCACGCCGACGCGTTCGCACAGGACGCCGGACAGGGATCCGAAGACCAGCGGCACGGCCAGGGTGACGGATCCTGCGATCAGTCCGGCGAGCGAGATGGACGGCTCATCGCCGTTTCCGCCAGCCACGATCCAGACCATGAACCCGATGAGGAACACTGCGGCAAACGTACCGCCTACCCAGCGGGGGGTGGCCTTCTTCGCCTGTGTCAGGTACACCGTGTAGCCGGCCAGGCCCAGGAGAATCACCGAGGCGATCCAGCCGATGGCCGCGGAAGGAAGCGTGATCTTGGAAACCTTCGCCACTCCCAGCGCGGCGAGTCCAAGGACCACCACGGCGGCGACGGTGGATGGCGGCAACCAACCCGGAACTGAAGCCGAGCCCGAGGCGCGGCCTGAACGACGGCGGGCGAACCACATATATCCGAGGCCGACCGAAAGCAGCAGCGCCAGGATGAACGTGACCAACGCGGCAACACTGGAGGCTGCTTCATTGGCCGCCTCGGCAATGCCGAAGCCCGCCGACTTCGAATCGGTCATGAACCCGAACAGCACGGTGCCCAGGATTGCGAGCAGGGACAGTCCGATTCCGGCCTTCCAGCTCACCAGCTCGGTGGCACCCGTTTTCCCCGGGCGCGCAGGGGCGTTACCGGCGGGTGTGCCACTGCCGGACTGAGTTGTTGTGGTGCTCATGCTGTTGCAGCTCCGCTCTCGATTTTTCCGGCGGGCATGGTTCCGGAGCCGGGGCCGCCAGTGGCCTTCTTCTTTTTCCGCGGGTTCAGTCCGAAGATCGCGCGCACCAGCGGCGGTGCCGCGATGAACAGGACGATCAGGGACTGGATGACCAAGACAATGTCGATGGGGGTCTGGGTCTCAGCCTGCATCGCGACACCTCCCGCACGGAAGGCGCCGAACAGGAGCCCCGCGAAGAAGGTTCCCCACGGCGTCGAACGGCCCAGCAACGCGACCGTGATGGCGTCGAATCCGATGGAAGCAGCGACGCCTCCGCTGAGGTATTTCTCCGTTCCGGATACCTGCGCAATGCCGGCCAGGCCCGCAAGCGCGCCCGCGATCGCCATCACGAGGATCACGGCGCGGGGAACGTTGATTCCGGCCGTGCGTGCCGCGCTCTGGTTGGCGCCCACGGCCCGGAATTCAAAGCCGAGCGTGGAACGCTTCAGGAGCCACCACACGAAAACCGTCGCGAGCACGGCCAGGAGGAAGCCTGCATGAAGCCTGAACTGGGGCCCGAGCAACTCCGGAAACAGTGCCGACTGGTCCAGGAAGGGCGAGATCGGGTTGGTTGAACCCTTTCGCTGGAAGGCCGGAGTTGTGAGGAGGAACAGGAGCAGGAAGTTGGCGATGTAGTTCAGCATGATGGTCACGATGACCTCATGCGCCCCGGTCCGGGCTTTGAGGAGGCCGACGACGCCGCCCCACACCGCGCCGCCGACGAATCCGGCAACGATGACGAGCAGCAAGTGAACCAGGAAAGGCAAATGCCAGGTGAATCCCACATAGGCGCCGAACAGTGCGCCAAAAATGATCTGGCCTTGCGCGCCGATGTTGAACAGTCCCGCACGGAAGGCCAAGGCCACGCCGAGTCCTGCCAGGATCAGGGGCGTTGAGACCGTCAGGGTTTCAGTGATCGGGTACAGCTGGGCTGCGATGTCGGCACCGGCCCAGTTGAAGATCGACCCCTGGACGAGTGCCACGTAGGGCCGGAAGACCTCGGTGAGCATGTCCCCCGGCTGCGCGAAGAAATAGCCCGCCGTTTCGGCCACTTTGGGGTTGGTCACGGCCATCAGGATTCCGCCGAGCACAATCGCGAGGACCACGGACAACACCGAGACCATGGCGTTTCCGGTCACGATCTGCCGGAAGACCGAACCACCGGCGGCGTGCGGGATCTGCCCGCCCTGGCTGGTGGCCGGAATGACCGACGGCGCCATGGCACCGTCTGCCGTGTCCAGCGCGAGATCCAGGACGACCTCGTCGTCCAATGTCTCCGGGCGCTCCGGCTCGACGTCGTTTTCCTGTCGAGGGGTGTTGGACTCAGACATGTGTTCCTCCCTCGAGGGTCTTGTGTGCAGTCAGTTCTGCCTCATGTTCCGGAACGCCTGCCATCATCAAGCCCAGCACATCGCGCGAGGTGCCGGCGGGAACGATCCCGACGAGCTTTCCCCGGTAGAGAACGGCGATCCGGTCAGCGAGTTCGAGTACTTCGTCGAGTTCCGTGGAAACGATCATCACGGGAGTTCCGTTGTCCCGTTCGGCGATGACCCGTTTGTGCACGAATTCGATGGAGCCGACGTCGAGGCCCCGGGTGGGTTGCGAGGCGATGAAGAGCCTCAATGGCCTGGACAGCTCCCTGGCCAGAACCACCTTTTGCTGGTTGCCGCCGGAGAGCGTGCCCACGGCGACGTCGATCGACGGCGTCCGGACATCGAACTCTTCGACCTTCTTCTCCGCGTGGGAAGCAATCAATGCCGGCTTCATGCCGATACCTTGGGCAAAAGGAGGCTTGTCGTAAAGGTCCAGGACCATGTTCTCGGAAATGGAGAACGTTCCTACCAGTCCGTCGATCTTGCGGTCCTCGGGGACAAACCCGACGCCGGCGGAAAGGACCTGCTTGACGCTCTTGCCGAGCAGTTCGACGTCGTCCAGGACGATGGACCCGGTGACGTGCGGCTGGACGCCGAGGATGGCTTCCGTGAGCTCCGTCTGGCCGTTGCCTTGGACACCGGCGATGGCCAGCACTTCACCCTTGGCGATGTCGAAACTCAGGCCGTCCACGACGTGCTGGCCATTGTGGTCGACAACGGTCAGGTCGCGGACCTTGAACGTCGCCTCGCCCGGTTGGGCAGGCTTCTTTTCCAGGGTCAGGCTGACTGCCCGGCCCACCATCGCCGAGGCGAGTTCGGTCGGGGAGGCGGAGGGGTCAGCCGAGCCCACCACTTTCCCTCGCCGGATCACCGTGATGATGTCCGAAATTTCCTTGACCTCACGCAGCTTGTGCGAAATGAAGACAATTGATTTTCCGGCGGCCTTGAGCTGCCGGATGATGTCCAGAAGCTCATCGGTTTCCTGCGGAGTGAGAACCGCGGTCGGTTCATCGAGAATCAGGACTTCGGCGTCGCGCACCAGCGCCTTGATGATCTCGACCCGTTGCTGCACGCCCACGGGCAGGTCTTCCACGAGGGCATCGGGGTCGACGTGGAATCCGTACTGCTTGGAAATCTCGGAGATCTTGCGGCGGGTTTCATCCAGGTTCAGGAAGCCGGCTGCCTTGGTGGCTTCGTTTCCCAACGCGACATTCTCGGCCACGGTGAACACCGGAATCAGCATGAAGTGCTGGTGGACCATTCCAATCCCGGCCGCCATGGCATCGCCGGGGCCCTTGAAGACCACCGGCTTGCCGTCAACCAGGATTTCGCCCTCGCTGGGGTCGTAGAGTCCGTAAAGGACATTCATCAGGGTGGATTTACCGGCACCGTTTTCGCCCAGGAGGCAGTGGACTTGGCCGGGTTCAACCACCAGATCGATGTGGTCATTGGCTACGAGGGATCCGAAGCGCTTCGTGATCCCCTTCAGTTCGAGTTTCAAAACTCCAACCCATCTATAAAGGATGGCTCCTCGTCATCACCGTGCTCCCAGCATAGTGCTCGGCCACGGGGTGTCGAAGAGCAAATTGAGGGCAACGCAGAACGCGCCGCCCTTCCGCCAAAACTCGGCTGAAGGGCAGCGCGACGCGGTTTAGCCCGGATTATTACTTGGGGCTGGACTTCGATTCGACCTTGACAGCGCCGGAGATGATGTCCTTCTTCAACTGGTCAAGATCGCTCTTCATGTCAGCCGGAACTGCGGAGTCGAGATCATGGAACGGGGCAAGCGCCACGCCTCCGTTGTCGAGCGTGCCGACATACGGGCTGGGGTCGAACTTGCCGTCCTTGTCAGACTTGATGACGGTTTCGACGGCAGTCGCCATGGTCTTCTGGACCGAGGTCAGGATGACCGACTTGTAGGCGGGCGCGGTCAGGTAGCCGTCCGAGTCGACCCAGATCAGCTTTGCGTCCGTGCCCTTTGCCTTGGCATCAAGGATCGCGCTTCCGGCGCCCGCTCCCACCGGACCGGCGACGGGAAGGATGACGTCTGCGCCCTGGTCCAGGAATCCCTGGGTAAGGACCTTGCCCTTGTCGACCTGCTTGAAGTCGCCGACGAAGGTTCCGTCCTGCTTGTCCTTGTCCCAGCCGAGCAGCTGGACGGACTTGCCCTTCTTCTGGTTGTAGTACTTCACGCCGTCGGAGAATCCGTCCATGAAGATGCTCACGGTGGGGATGTTGAGGCCACCGAACGTGGCAACCTTGCCCGTCTTGGACGTGCCGGCCGCGAGGTACCCGGCCAGGAAGGCAGCCTGGGCCGTGTCATAGACAATCGGCTTGACGTTCTTAGGGAAGGTGGGGTCCGAGTAGTCGATGATGGCGAAGTGGCTGTTCGGGTTCGCCGTCGCGATGTTCTTCGTGGCATCGCCCAGGAGGAAGCCGACCGTGACCGTCAGCTTGCAGCCTTGCTGGACCATGGAACGGAGGTTGGGGTCGTAGTCCGTGTCAGCCTTGGACTGGACGTGCTTCTCCTGGATGTTCAGGTCCTTGGCCGCAGCCTGAAGGCCTTCGTAGCCCGACTGGTTGAACGACTTGTCATCGAAGCCGCCCGAGTCGGACACCATGCATGCGGTGTAGTCCGACTTGGTGGCGCTGCCCGAGCTTGACGCAGACGGTGCGCTACCGCAGCCTGCCAGCAAAAGTGCAGCGGCGCCCGCAGTTGCGACGCCTGCAAATGAACCGCGCTTTAGGGTGGCACGCAGTGATTGCTTCAATTTTCCTCCAGGAAGAAAGTTATTGATGCTACGACAGTCGGTCAATGAGTGTCCGTTTCGAAAACTCGAGTTTGAAATTCTGTTTTCACTGATGCTTCGCAGCACTGCGCCTGGGGCGCACTGATGGCTCAACTTTAGTGGGATTGAACACACCCGGCTAACACAAAAGCCCAACAACCCGAAGATTGTTGAGCTTTTGTTACCAAGCAGTAGTGGAACTCCCAGCCAACGGTCCTACGATTTCCGCTCACCAAAGCGTACGAGCATCTTGCCCGTGTTGGCTCCGTCCAGGAGGTCGATGAAAGCCTGTGGCGCGTTTTCCAGTCCGTCAATGATCGTCTCGTCGTAGCGGACCGTCCCGTCGGCCAGCCATCCGGCCATCTTCCCGCCGAACTCCGCGGCGTGCTGGCGCTGGCCGCTGACGAGGAAGCCGCGAAGGGTCAGTTGCTTCCCGATGGCCACGGCCAGGTTCCGCGGGCCGGGCGTGGGCTCGGTGGAGTTGTACTGCGAAATGGCGCCGCACATTGCGACACGTCCACCCACAGTGAGGACTGCGAGGGCGGCCTCCAAGTGTTCGCCGCCTACGTTGTCAAAATAGACATCGATGCCCCGCTCCCCCGCGGCCTCACGAAGCTGCTCCACCACAGGACCATCGTGGTAGTCGAAGGCCGCATCGAAGCCGAGTTCCAGCAGGCGCGCCACCTTCTCCGGAGAGCCGGCGCTGCCGATCACCTTGGAGGCGCCCATCGCCTTGGCGACTTGGCCGACAATCGAACCTACCGCGCCTGCGGCACCGGAAACGAAGACGACGTCACCGGTCTTGAACTCGGCCACCTTAAGCAGCCCGGCATACGCCGTCAGGCCCGTCATGCCAAGCGCTCCGAGGAACGCCGACGTCGGCGCCAGGCCGGCCGGAACCGGCATCGCGCTTGCCGCATCCACAACGGAATATTCGCGCCAGCCGAGCTGGTGCACGACGACGTCGCCCACCTTGAGCGACCCGGAACGGGACGCGATCACCTCACCCACCGCGCCGCCGTCGAGCGCTGCGTCGAGCTGGAAGGGCGCCGAATAGGACTTCGCGTCATTCATTCGGCCGCGCATGTAGGGATCGACGGACATGAACTCGTTGCGGACCAAGACCTGGCCGTCCTGAAGCTCCGGCAGATCGGACTCGGCCAAGCGGAAGTTCGCCGTGGCCGGGCGTCCCTGCGGACGGGACGCCAGCTGGATTTCGCGGGTGCGTGTGGGAAGTGCGGCGCTCATGCGGCCACCTCCACGAGCTTGATGTCGACGGCGATGTTCCCCCGGGTCGCGTTGGAGTAGGGGCAGATCTGGTGGGCCTTGGCCACGAGCTGCTCGGCGGTTTCCCGGTCGAGGGCGGGCAGTGCGATCTCGAGTTCGGCGGCGAGTCCGTAGCCTTCACGATCTTCCAGGGCACCGAAGTGGATCTTGGCGGCGACGGCGGAATCGCTGAGATCCACGCGGGCCTTCCGTCCTACCAACCGCAGCGCAGAGTGGAAGCATGCCGCGTATCCGGCGGCGAAGAGCTGCTCGGGGTTGGTGCCCTGGCCGTTCCCGCCCAGTTCCACCGGGCTGGCGAGCGTCACGTCCAGCTTGCCGTCATTGGTGCGTGCACTGCCTTCGCGGCCTTCACCGGAGGCAAGCGCCTCCGCTATGTACAAAGTCTTCACTGTGGTTCCTTTTCCTTCGATGGGATGGATGATCAGATGGCTGACTGGAGGGCGGCGGTAAGCCGGCCCAGGGTGTCGTGAAGCTGCGCAAGCTCGGCAGCGCTCAGGCCTGCGGCGTCGGCGAGCCGTTGCGGTACCGCCCCGGCCCGTGCGCTGAGGGCCCGCCCGGCATCGCTCAAGTGGATCTCGACGCGACGCTCGTCCTCGGTTGAACGCAGGCGCTCCACGAGGCCCAGGGCTTCAAGCCTCTTGAGGAGCGGCGACAAGGTGCCCGAATCGAGTCCCAGCTCGGTACCCAGTTCGCGGACGCTTCGGGGCTCGTTCTCCCAGAGCACCAGCATCACGAGGTACTGCGGATATGTCAGTCCAAGCTCGTCCAGCACCGGGCGGTAGACGGCCGTAGCCGCCTTCGAGGCGGAATAGAGCGCGAAACAGACCTGGCGGTCGAGGCGGGGAGCTTCACTCATGGGAATAACGATAGCTCACAATTAAATTGTGCACAACTCAATTGACCCCACGACGCCCGCTCACAAACAAGCCCCACCCCGCCAACGCCCGCTCACAAACAAGCCCCGACGGCGGGATCCTCCCTCAGATGATGAACTGGTCCCCGGAAGTTGGACTGAATGGCGGCAAAGGTGAGCGGGCGTCCGCCGTTTCAGAGATCCCGGATGGTTCGCAACGCAGCGGCGGCCAGGACTTGGATCGCGAAGCCGAGGGCACGCTCGTCCACGATGAAGTCGCCGCGGTGGAGATCGTATTCTTCGCCACCGGGCGTGTGGGTTCCGAGCCGCATCATGGCACCGGGCAGGTCGGCGAGGAACCAGGCAAAGTCCTCACCGCCCATGGACTGCGGCGTCAGGACGACGGCGTGCTCGCCGAGTTCCGCACGGGCCGCGGCCTCGATGATGGCAGTCTCGTGTTCCGAGTTGACCACGGGAGGGACGCCGCGTGTGTGCTCGAGGTGTACGTCCACTCCGTACGGCGCAGCGACTTGCTGGACGACGTCGTCGAGCAGTTCCCCGGCGCTATGCCAGGCGTCGCGGTCCAGGCAGCGCATGGTGCCTGCCATATAGCCGCTGGCGGGGATGGCGTTGGGCGCGGAACCTGCCGTGATCTGGCCCCACACCACCGACACACCGCTGCGCACGTCCACGCGCCGGGACAGGACAGCCGGGACATTGACGGCGATTTGGGCCAGCGCGAAGACCAGGTCTTCAGTCAGATGCGGACGGGATGTATGGCCGCCGCGTCCGGTCAGTTCGATTTTGATGGTGTCCGAGGCGGAGGTGATGGCGCCGATGCGGGTACCGATCTTGCCGACGTTGATGCGCGGATCGCAGTGTAGTGCCAGAATCCGCGGGACACCCTGGAGCACGCCTTGCTCGATGCAGGACAACGCCCCGCCGGGCATGGTTTCCTCTGCCGGCTGGAAGATGATGCGCACGGTGCCGCCCAAGGGGGATTCCTGGTGCATGGCGTGCAGCACCAAAGCGATGCCGAGCATGCTGGTGGTGTGGACGTCATGCCCGCACGCGTGGGTGACGCCGTGGTTCTTCGATGCGAACGGAAGCCCGGTCTCTTCGATGATGGGGAGAGCGTCGATATCTCCGCGCAAGGCCGTGGCGATGGGCCCCTCGCCGACGTCGACCGTCAGCCCGGAGCCCTCCAGCCGACGGGGCTCAAGGCCTGCCGCCTCGAGCCGTTCAACCAGCTTGTCCGTGGTACGAAATTCCTTGAAGGAAAGTTCGGGGTGCGCATGCAGGTCCCGCCGGAATTCGATGAGTTCCGGCAAGAGATCATCAAGCCACGGCTTCACCACGGGGGTCGGCTCGGTTTCGGTAGTGAAATTGCGCACCTCACAACTCTAGCCATCCGCACCCTCCGAATAGCGAAAGGGGTCTCTTGGTTACGGCCGGCGCCACCGGAGTGCGCTAGAGAACGTCGGTGTCCCCGCTGGCCTTGAGCGCGTCGACCGCTCCCTTGACCCGCTGGGCATGCTCCTTCGTGGTGACAAGCAGCGCGTCCGGCGTATCAACGATCACGACGTCCTTGATGCCGATCAGCGCAATCACACGCTTCGTATCGGAAACAACCACGCCGCTGGCGTTCTCGGTGAAGACACGGGCGCCTTCACCGAGGACCGTCACCTCATCGACGTCGCCGGCATTGTTGAGACGACCGATCGCGGCGAAGTCTCCGACGTCGTCCCAGCGGAAGGTACCGGGAACGACGGCGACATCGCCCGCCGCCGCGGCGGGTTCGGCCACGGCGTAGTCAATGGCGATCTTCGGCAGTGTCGGCCAGACCCGGGCGGTCACTTCATCGCGGTCCGGGGTGTCCCAGGCATCCGCAATTTCCTGCAGTCCGGCAAACAGGACCGGCTGGTTGGCTTCGAGGTGCTTGAGCATGAGAGCAACGGGGGCGACGAACATGCCGGCGTTCCAGACATAGTCGCCGGTCTCGAGGTACTTCTTGGCAATGTCTTCGCTCGGCTTCTCGACGAATTCGACCACCGCATGCGCGTTCGGCGCATTGTCGATATTGAGCAAGTCGCCGGTACGGATATAGCCGAATCCGGTTGACGGGTGCGTCGGCTTGATGCCGATGGTGACGATTTTTCCAGCGGCGGCAGTGTGGATGGCCTCGCGGACGGTTTCCCGGAAGAGATCGTCAGGGCTGATGACGTGGTCGGCGGCGAAGGAACCCATGATGGTGTCCGGGTCACGGCGGTGCAGGATGGCGGCGGCGAGTCCGATGGCCGCCCCCGAGTCCTTTGGCTCGCTTTCGAGGACCAGCTCGTCCTCGCCCACTTCGGGAAGCTGTCGGCAAACAGCAATGCGGTGCGCCACGCCCGTTACTACCAGCACGCGGTTGCCGGCCAACGGTTCGAGGCGGTCGTACGTTGCCCGCAGCAGCGTGCTTCCCGAACCCGTGAGGTCGTGCAGGAATTTGGGCGCGGCAGCACGCGAAAGCGGCCACAGGCGCGTGCCCACTCCACCGGCCGGAATAACCGCGTGGAAGTGGCGCAATGGCGATTCGAGGCTTGCAGCGTTTTCTATACTCACCGCAACACCTTATCCGACACGCGCGCAAGTCCCACTTTGTGGTCTTCGTCTCACCCTCGCGGCGGAAAGGCCGGAATTCAGGCGAACACCCGCACTCTCGTTACAACAAGGGGCACCTAAATTGAATAAGCTGTGAGCGAAGCCTAGATTTAGGCTGAGCTACGAGTGCTCTCGCGGCTGGCGTTCCCCCCGCATGGATCCCGTGCAAGCGCCGCTGTGTTGCAGGAAGGTTTATTCAGTGCCGACAAAACCAGCTGGCACCTTGTACCGCGGCCGTGAAGGCATGTGGTCCTGGGTTGGACACCGCATTACCGGTGTTGTGATCTTTTTCTTCTTGTTGGTCCATGTGCTGGACACCTCATTGGTGCGTGTGTCCCCGGAGGCCTACACGGCCGTTATCGGCGCCTACAAGAACCCCCTCATGGCCCTGGGCGAAACGGGCCTCGTCGCAGCGATCGTATTCCACGCCTTCAATGGCCTGCGCGTGATCGCCATTGACTTCTGGAAGAAGGGCGCCAAGTACCAGCGCCAGATGCTGTGGACCGTCCTGGTCTTGTGGCTGGTCGTTTTCGGTGCCTTCGCCATCCGCCACTTGTCCCTCGCACTGGGAGGCCACTAAGCCATGAGCACTGACATTCAAAGCCCGCGCAGTGGAAAAGTGAGCGGCGGGAAGATTGCTCCGCAGTACCGTCGCGGCGCCGGTTCCAAAGGTAACTTCGAGATGTTCGCTTGGCTGTTCATGCGGCTCTCCGGCGTCGTGCTCGTGGTTCTGATCTTCGGCCACCTCTTCGTGAACCTCATGGTGGGCGAGGGCATCCACGGCATCGACTTCGGCTTCGTGGCCGGCAAGTGGGCCGACCCGTTCTGGCAGTTCTGGGACCTGGCCATGCTGTGGCTCGCCATGCTGCACGGCACCAACGGCGTCCGCACCATCATCAACGACTACGCCGAGAAAGACGCCACCCGCCTCTGGCTCAAGGTGGTCCTTTACGCGGCTACAGTCGTCATCGTGGTTCTTGGCACACTGGTGATCTTCACGTTCAACCCGTGCCCTGTCGCCAACGGCGTTCAGCTGCCGGGCGGGTTCTGCCCGGCGCCGTAGCTGCTCCGCTGCACCACCGGCTCGTCCGGCTGTGCACAACACGCGCGGAGCAGGCTCCGCCGACCATCTGACTTAGAGAGAAAGAGCATCTGGTATGCAGGTCCATAAGTACGACGTCGTTATTGTCGGTGCCGGCGGCGCCGGCATGCGCGCCGCGATCGAATCCGGTCAGCGCGCACGCACCGCAGTACTGACCAAGCTCTACCCCACCCGTTCCCACACCGGCGCGGCCCAGGGCGGCATGTGTGCAGCCCTCGCCAACGTCGAAGAGGACAACTGGGAGTGGCACACATTCGACACCATCAAGGGCGGCGACTACCTGGTTGACCAGGATGCAGCCGAAGTCATGGCGAAGGAAGCCATCGACGCCGTGCTGGACCTGGAAAAGATGGGCCTTCCGTTCAACCGCACGCCCGAAGGCCGCATTGACCAGCGCCGTTTCGGTGGCCACACCCGTGACCACGGCAAGGCTCCCGTCCGCCGCGCCTGCTACGCAGCAGACCGCACGGGCCACATGATCCTGCAGACCCTGTACCAAAACTGCGTCAAGCACAATGTTGAGTTCTACAACGAGTACTACGTCCTGGACCTGCTGACCGTCGAGGAAGACGCAGTCCGCGAAGACGGAACGCCGTACAAGCAGAAGCGTGTTGCCGGCGTCGTGTCCTACGACCTCGCCTCCGGCGAATTGCACGTCTTCCAGGCGAAGTCGGTGGTGTTCGCCTCCGGCGGCGCGGGCAAGGTCTTCAAGACCACCTCCAACGCCCACACCCTGACCGGTGACGGCATGGGAATCGCCTTCCGCCGCGGAATCCCGCTCGAGGACATGGAGTTCTTCCAGTTCCACCCGACCGGTCTCGCCGGCTTGGGCATCCTCCTCTCGGAAGCTGCCCGCGGCGAGGGCGCGATCCTTCGCAACTCGGAGGGTGAGCGCTTCATGGAACGCTACGCACCCACCATCAAGGACCTCGCGCCCCGTGACATCGTGGCCCGGTCCATGGCCAACGAAGTCCGTGAGGGACGCGGCTGTGGCCCGAACAAGGACTACGTCCTCTTGGACCTGACCCACCTGGAGCCGGCGCACATTGACGCCAAGCTTCCGGACATCACCGAGTTCGCGCGCACTTACCTCGGCGTCGAGCCCTACACGGAACCGGTTCCCGTGTTCCCGACGGCGCACTACGCTATGGGCGGCATCCCCACCAACATCACCACCGAGGTCCTGCAGGACAACGACACCATCGTGCCGGGCCTGTACGCGGCCGGCGAAGTGGCTTGCGTTTCCGTGCACGGCTCCAACCGCTTGGGGACCAACTCGCTGCTGGACATCAACGTCTTCGGCAAGCGCGCGGGCATCGCCGCAGCCGAATACGCCAAGACGGCGGACTTCGTGGAGCTCCCGGAAGACCCGGAGGCCTACACGCTGGATCTGCTGAACCACGTCCGCACGGCAGATGGTGGCGAAAGGGTTGCCGCGATCCGCAAGGAACTGCAGGACACCATGGATGCCAACATGCAGGTCTTCCGTACCGCGGATACCCTAAACCAGGTGCTCGCGGACATTGCGTCCCTCGAAGAGCGCTACCAGCGCATCAGCGTCCAGGACAAGGGAAAGCGCTTCAACCTTGACTTGCTCGAAGCAGTGGAGCTGGGCTTCCTGCTGGAACTGGCCAAGGTCATGACAGTTGCTGCCCTGCACCGCGAAGAGTCACGCGGAGGCCACTTCCGGGAGGACTTCCCGGAGCGCGACGACGAAAAATTCATGAAGCACTCCATGGCGTATAAGGATGAGCACGCCCCAGCGGACGGATCTGCGGAAGCAATCGCGGGCATCCGACTCGGCACCAAGCCTGTTGTCTTTACGCGCTACGAGCCGATGGTGAGGAAGTACTAAGATGTCTGCCGAACTTGCTGAGCCAGCATCCAAGATCGAGCTGCCCGCGCACATTGGTGGAGGCGGGGAAATTCCCACCTTCAACATCACCCTGCGAGTGCGACGCTACAACCCCGAGGTCTCGGAAGAGCCCGTATGGGAAGACCACCAGCTGACGATGTACGGCACCGACCGCGTGCTGGACGCCCTGCACAAGATCAAGTGGGAGATCGATGGCTCGCTGTCCTTCCGCCGTTCCTGCGCACACGGCGTGTGTGGCTCCGACGCCATGCGCATCAACGGCCGCAACCGCCTCGCGTGCAAGACCCTGCTGAAGGACCTGGACACCTCCAAGCCCATCACTGTTGAACCGATCAAGGGCCTCCCGGTGGAGAAGGACCTGATCGTGGACATGGAGCCGTTCTTCCAGTCCTTCCGCGAAGTCATGCCGTTCCTGATCAACAAGGGCCACGAGCCCACCAAGGAACGACTGCAGTCGGTCGAGGACCGTGAACGGTTCGACGACACCACCAAGTGCATCCTGTGCGCTGCGTGCACCTCGTCCTGCCCGGTGTTCTGGACTGACGGCCAGTACTTCGGCCCGGCCGCGATTGTGAACGCGCACCGTTTCATCTTCGACTCCCGTGACGATGCCGGTGACATGCGCTTGGAGATCCTCAACGACAAGGAAGGCGTGTGGCGTTGCCGCACCACCTTCAACTGCTCGGAGGCTTGCCCGCGTGGCATCCAGGTGACCCAGGCGATTGCCGAGGTCAAGCAGGCTATCCTGGCACGCAAGATCTAGTTTCCGAAGTTAAAGTACGACGACGGTGTCCCCCTTGGCGGGGTACGCCGTCGTCGTTCTTTAAGAGTCGCCCGCGAAAGCCGGGCAACCCGCACAACGAAAGGCGGACAGGTGTCCAAATCCATGAAGATCAGCTTCGAAGGCAGCACCGGAGATCTCCTGGCAGGTATCGTGGATGTTCCTGAGGGCCCGGTCCGGGGCTGGGGTGTGTTCTCCCATGGGTTGACCCTCGGCAAGGACAGCCCCTCTGCTTCGCGTATCTGCAAGGGCTTGGCGGACCTTGGGGTCGGCATGCTTCGCTTCGACAACCTCGGGCTGGGCGACTCTGCGGGCGAATGGTCCGCCGGATCGTTCAGCGTGAAAGTGGCGGACACCATCCGCGCCGCGGAGTTCATGCGTGCGGATGACAAGGAAATCTCGCTGCTGGTAGGCCACTCTTTTGGCGGGGCGGCTGTCCTGGCGGCGGCTCTAGGTCTTCCCGAGGTTCGGGCTGTTGCCACTGTGGGCGCTCCCTTCGAGCCCAAGCACGTGGAGCACATGTTCGACGCCGAAGTGAGCACGATCCTCAGTGAAGGCAGCGCAGAAGTCAATCTGGGCGGCAGGCGGATGGAGGTTCGCCGCCACTTTGTGGAGGACGTGGAGCAGGCCGACCTCAGGGACTGCATCCGCACTTTGCACCGGCCCCTCATGGTCCTGCACTCCCCCACGGACAACACCGTGGGCATCGACAATGCCAGCGAGATCTTCCAAACGGCGCGGCACCCGCGGAGCTTCGTTTCGCTCGAAGGCAGCGACCACCTGTTGACCGGCAAGGGACAGGCCGCCCGGGTTGCCCGGATCATCTCAGCGTGGGCCGGTCAATACCTCGGCGACTAACGCTAGCCCCAGCCCAACTGACTAGCAGTTGTTGTCGTTATGAGGGCTCAAAACGACAACAACTGCTAGTCAGTTGGGCCTCTGCTTGCCTTCAAGATCCCTTGCGTGGAAACGTGCGCGGCGAAGGGTGCCGCGATCCGAGGGCAGGCTTGGGGTGCTCGCTGGCACCTGTGTCCGCTTCCCTCACGGCCGACCACGCTGCGGAGAGCAAATAGACCTGACTGACCAGGTTGAACCAGATGAGAAGCCCGATGATGATGGCGAATGAGGCCAGAATGGGGTTCCGTCCGGCGTTCGCGAGCAGTTCCGTGCTGAAGATCTGGAGGATGGTTGTTCCGATGCCGGCAAGCACCGTTCCTTCCACGAACGCCTGGCGGCGAAGTTTCAGGCGGCCCGCGAAACGGAACATGATGACCGCCGTCGCCCAGTTGAGGACCAGCGGAACGGCCGTGCGAACGAGCCAAGTGACAGGGCCGGCCACTGCGTCAGCCATTCCGAGCCGGTCGATGATCCATCCGGCCGCCGTCCCGAACACAAGCGAAACACCGGCACTGACCACCAGGGCTGCGCCAAGCAGCAGGAGGGTACCGGCGTCGCGCGCCTTCATCAGCAGCGGGTTCTCCTGCAAGGGGTCCAGCCCGATGACTCCGCGAAGTCCCTCCCGGATTCCGGCGATCCAGCCGAGCGCGGTAAATACGGTGACGACGGCGGCTATGGCAGCAGTCCAGCCAAGGCCCGTGGGATTCAAGAGATCATGCGGATCCACCAGGCCGTTGCCGCCGCTGGTTTTCAAAAGTCCCGGGGCCGCCGTGGCGACGCTGGAGACAATTGAATCAACCAGTTGGGGCTGTCCGTTGAGGACCAAGCCGGTCACGGCGAAACCCGTTGCCAGCAAGCCCGTCACGGAGAAGAACATGGTGAAGCCAATGCCGGCGCTCAAGAGCGGACCATGGCGCAGGTTGTAGAGATTGAAGGCGCGCATGGGCCGGAAGTTGCCCAGCCGCGCGAGGGCAAGGTTGATGAACGCCGGTATCGTGGCGCCCCGATTGCCCGAGCGCCGGGCTTTGCCCCATTCGACCTGCCGGTTAATGAGCTGCAGCTTCAGCTGCGCGCCTTCAGTCGGCAGAGGTGGCCTCTCGGCCTGCTGCCGGTCGTTGTGCTGTGCGTTTCCGTGATTGATCTGCGTCGCCGCCAAAGTCGAGCTCTTCCCGTAGCTGCCAGATGCCATTGTCGTCGTGCTCGTAAAGTCCCATGCTAACCACCGGGAAGGTGGCGGTGTAGTTCTTGAGCACCGTTTCGGCCTCGTCCAGGCTTTCCGGGGCGACATCGTGGGCCACCGTCACGTGCGGGTGGTACGGGAAAGGAAGATCGCGTTCCAGCGGTCCTGTCTGCAGCTGTTCGTGCAGGCCCACGCACTCCTCGAAACCGTCTTCCACCTTCAGGAACACCACTGGTGAGACGGGCCGGAAGGAGCCTGTGCCGGAAATCGTGATCTTGAAGGGTGCCTGGCGGCGGGCGACATCGCGAACATGTTCGCGCGTGGCGTCCCAGTCCTGGGCGGGCGTAGTGGTGACGAGGGTGATGTGGGCCGGAATGACCTCTGCCATGGGATCACCGAAGGAAGCACGCCATTGCTGGAGTTCTTGGGCGACCTCCCTGGGGAAGCCCAGGATGACTCCTACGCACAGGCTGTCCCCGCAGGCGCTGGCAGACTGCCTCGTAGCCTCGTCCCGGCGGGCATCAGTGGCCTGGCCGGCTCCCCTTGAACGGGAGCCGGCCTGGACGCTGAGCTTGCCAGCTGCGCACATGGCTTTAGCGGATTCCTTGTGCTCCGCCGTAAGGCAGGAAGCCCACCTTGGCGTAGACGTCGGCGAGGGTGGCCGAGGCGATTTCGCGCGCTTTGTCCGCTCCGTGGGCAAGGAGCCGGTCGAGCTCGGCCGGATCGGCCAGCAACTCGTTGGCGCGGTCCCGGATCGGCCCAAGGTGGGCCGCAACGAGTTCGGCGAGGTCGACCTTCAGGTGGCCGTACATCTTGCCTTCGTAGTCCGCTACGATCTTCTCCACCGGCTGGCCGCTGATGGACGAGTAGATGCTCAGCAGGTTGGACACCCCGGGCTTGGCTTCGCGGTCGAAGCGGATTTCCGTCTCGGTGTCCGTAACTGCCGACTTGATGCGCTTGGCCGTGATCTTCGGGTCATCGAGCAGGTTGATCAGGCCGGCCGGCGACTCCGCGGACTTGGACATCTTGGCCGTCGGGTTCTGGAGATCGTAGATCTTGGCCGTTTCCTTCTGGATGAAGGGCTGCGGCACCTGGAACGTCTCGCCGTAGCGGCTGTTGAAACGCTGGGCGAGGTCGCGGCTGAGCTCAATGTGCTGCCGCTGGTCTTCGCCTACGGGCACCCCGTGTGGCTGGTACAACAGGATGTCGGCGGCCTGCAGGATCGGGTACGTGAAGAGCCCGACGCTTGCATGGTCAGAACCGTGCTGAAGCGACTTGTCCTTGAACTGGATCATGCGCGAGGCCTCGCCGAAGCCTGTGATGCAGCCGAGGACCCACGCCAGCTGGGCGTGTTCAGGAACCTGCGACTGGACGAACAGCGTGCACTTGTCCACGTCGACGCCGCCGGCGATGTACTGCGCGGCGGTGACGCGCGTACGGCGGGCCAGCTCGGCAGGGTCCTGCGGCACCGTAATGGCATGCAGGTCCGGGATGAAGAAGATGGCGTCATACTCATCCTGCATGCGGACCCAGTTGACCAGGGCACCGAGGTAGTTGCCTAGGTGCAGGGAATCAGCGGAGGGCTGCATGCCGGACAGCACGCGGTGCTTGGCCCCGGCGGCCAGTTTGGTTGATGTTGCCTTGGCTGCGGCTGCAGCGGGTTCAGTCGTGGTGGAACTGGTCATGAGGAAACTTTCGAAAGCTTAGAGCTGGTAGTCGACTACCAGCGGTGCGTGGTCGGAGAAACGGGTGTCCCACGACGGCGCCCGGTCAACGACGGCCGAAAGTGCGGCTGCCGCGAGTCCGGGAGTGGCCATGTGGTAGTCGATGCGCCAGCCAGTGTCAGTGTCAAAGGCCTTACCGCGCTGGGACCACCAGGTGTAGGGGCCTTCGACATTTCCTGCCAGGCCCCTGTGGACATCCCTCCATCCGATCTCGTCGCCGAAGAAGCGGTCGAAGTACGCGCGCTCCTCAGGAAGGAAACCGGCACGCTTGGTGTTGCCCTTCCAATTCTTGATGTCGAGTTCGGTGTGGCCCACGTTGAGGTCGCCGACCACCAGGGCGTGCTCGCTGTGCTTGGCAAGTTCCGGAAGCCTTGTGGTCATGACGTCCAGGAAGCGGTACTTGTCCACCTGCTTGGGCGTGTCCGCTTCCCCGGAGTGCACATAAGCGCTGACGACCGTCAGCGTAGTGTCCTTGCCGCCGCGGTCCCGCACGACGTAGTCCGCTTCGACCCAGCGTCCAGTCGTGGCGAAGTAGTCGTCGCCGATACCGACGCGGGTGGCAACGGGTTCCTGCCGGGAGGCAATAGCGACGCCGGCACGGCCCTTCGCCTCGGCTTCGGCGTGGAGGATGTACCAGCCTTCGCCGATGAGCTGGTTGACCACCTCGTCAGGCGCGCGGACTTCCTGCAGACACAGGATGTCGACGTCGCGGGGTTCCAGCCACTCCGCCATGCCCTTCTTGTAGGCGGCGCGAATGCCGTTGACGTTGACCGTTGCGATGCGAAGGAAGTCCTTCTTCAATGCCGAGCTCACCCGCCTACTCTAGTCGATGATGGTGCCCGAAACGGGCTCGTCGCCGCCGCTGGAGGACTTGATCATGTCCCGGGCATTGCTTGATGTAATGGCGATGGTTTCCAAGGCGCGGTTGATGGTGTCCTGATCGGCGGCGTCGCCCTTGGCGCGTTCGTCCTCCACCACGCGTACTTGCACCTGGACGATCTTGAAAGAGTGGTCCAGTTTGAGGTCCCGCATTTCGTCCGCTTCGTTCCGTTCCGAGACCACCCGGGTGCCACCGTGATCGGCGCTCGACGACGACGGCGCCCGGCCGGTTGCCGCGTTGAAGGCGTTCTGGGCTTCGGTGAGTTTTTCACCGGCCCGCCGGGCGGCCTTCTGGATGCTGAAGACCACGAAAGCGGCGAGCGCGAGCCAACCGAAGGAGATAACGGCAACGATCCAGCCGACGACGTCGTTGTGGTTGGCGGCGAAGATGACGGCCACCAGGAAAGCGATGAGCACCACCGTCATGCCCAGTCCACCAATGCGGAAGCCTTTGAATGGACTCCGGGCGGAAGCGGACGAGGGAACAGATGACGGGGAGTCGCCGAGGGATCGCATGCACCCATTGTCGCAAACTCGGGGCGACGAACCCCCCGCTTCCACCCCCGGCGAACAGCCCGGGCCGCTATTTCAGGAAGAGCTTGCGCAACCTTCCGGTCGTGAGGGTGATGCCGAGCGCGATCATCACGAGGTAGTAGGCGATATGGACTGCCGTTGCCGGGCTGAAGGAACCAATGCTGATCTGCCGCAGGAGTTCCACGCCGTGCCACAGGGGCATCGCCTGGATGAGCCACTGGATGTATTGCGGGTAGACGCTCAGCGGGTAGAAGGTGGCGCTGAAAAGGAACATGGGCAGCATGAAGAAGTTGATCCAGTCCATCTGTTGGAAAGTCTTCATGAAGCTGGTGATGCCCATGCCAAAACTCGCAAAGCCGAAAGCGATCAGCACCGAGGCCGGAATGACGAGGATGGCCCATGGCGTGGTGATGAGTCCCATGACGGCCATGACGGCGGTGAACCCCGTGGCATACAGGAGTCCGCGCAGCAGGGCCAGGAAGATCTCCCCGATGGCTACGTCTAATGGTCCGAGGGAGGTGTAGAGCATTCCCTGGTACAGCTTGGCGAAGTTCATCTTGAAGAACACGTTCCACGTGGAGTCGTAGACGGCTCCGTTCATGGCGGACACGGCCAGGAGCGCGGGCGCGATATAGGCCGCATAGCTGATTTCCTGGCCTCCCGGGCCCGCCACAGTACCCACGATGGGGCCGAGTCCCACGCCCATGGAGACCAAGTAAAGCACCGGCTCGAAGAACCCGGACACCAGGATCAACCAGGTGCTGCTTTTCGCGGCCATGAGGCCCCGGGACACCACAGCAAGCGCGTTGCGGGAGTACAGCGGACCGAAGGTGCGTTCACGGGCAGCGTCAGTGGCACTGTGGCCGCCGGTCAGAACGCTCATGCGCCCATCCTCCTGGCGAACTGCCGTCGTGTCAGCGTCCAACCCGCAGCGGCAGCCCCCACGAGGAACAGGACGTGGGCCAGCGTCAACAAGGGATTCTCCTCGAGTCCATAAGTGAAGACGCGGCCCAGCTGCGTGCCGTGCCAGACCGGGGAAATCCAACCGATCCAGCGCACTCCCAGCGGCAGCGAATCCAGCGGGAAGAACGTGCCCGAAAACAGGAACAGCGGCACCACGATGAATCGCTGCACCAGCGCGAACTGGCCGGAGTCCTTGGTGATGGTCGAGGCATAGGCCATGAGCGGCAGCCCGAAGGACAGCCCGGCCACCGTGGCAACTATCGCCGACACCCAGCCCCACGGACTCGGCGACGCACCGAACATGGCCACGATGGCGAAGTACACCACCGATTGCACCAGGAACTTCAAGGCACTGGCCATGATGTGGCCCGCGGCGATCTGCTGCGGCACCAGCGGGGAGGCGTGCGGGCCGTAGAACACGCGGCGCCATTTGAAGCCGTCCATGATCGGGTAGGAAAAGTCCCCCGACGCCGTCATGACCGCGGATGAGACCAACAGCGCCGGCGCGATGAAGGTCAAGTAGTTCACGCCACCAAACACCGCCCCGCTGTTCGCATTCACGAGGCTCGCAAGCCCGATGCCCATCGCGAACAGGTAGGCGACCGGCTGCCCCACGCTGTACAGGAACACCGACCAGCCGTAGCCACGCATCACCCGCAGGACCTGCTCGGCGTAGAAGAAGGATCCCCAGCGCTTCGCCCGGCTGGCCGAGACAGCCGGGGAGTGGGCGCTAATCAACGAGGCTCCGTCCGGTCAGCCGGAGGAAGACGTCCTCCAGCGAAGAACGCCGCACCAGCGAGGTCAAGGGTCGGAGCCGGCGTGCGGAGACTTGTTCGAGCGCCGCTTCGCCGTCGTTCGCGTAGATGAGCACCCGGTCCGGTAGCGTCTCGACGCGTTCGCCGATGCCCTCGAGTTCGACGCCGATGGTCGAGTTGCGTTCCGAACCGAAGCGGAGTTCCAGGACCTCGCGCGTGGAATGCTCCCGGATCAGGCTCGCCGGCGAGCCTTCGGCCATGATCCGGCCTTTGTCCACCACAATCAGCCGGTCGCAAAGTTGTTCGGCCTCGTCCATGTAGTGCGTGGTGAGGATCAGCGTGACCCCTTGTTCCTTGAGCCTGAACAGCCTGTCCCAGAGGATGTGGCGGGCCTGGGGATCCAGCCCCGTGGTGGGTTCGTCCAGGAGCAGGATCTTCGGCTCGTTGATGAGCGAGCGGGCAATCGTGAGGCGCCGTTTCATGCCGCCGGAGAGGGCATCGACCCTGGACTTGGCCTTGTCCGTCAGCTGGGCGAACTCGAGCAGTTCATCTGCCTTGGGGCGCAAGTAGCTCAAGGGCAGGCCGAAGTAGCGGCCATAGACAATAAGGTTTTCGCGGACCTTCAGTTCCTCGTCCAGGTTGTCCTGTTGCGGTACCACTCCGAGGTGCGCACGGACTTCCGGCCCATGGGTTTCCGGGTCCAGGCCCATGATGCTGAGCTTCCCGGACGTGCGCTGGGAGACCCCGCCGATCATTTTCATGGTGGTCGATTTGCCGGCGCCGTTGGGGCCAAGCAGGCCGAAGGACTCCCCTGCCGGAACCTCGAACGAGATACCGTCGACGGCGGTGAGCTCGCCGTAGCTCTTGGTGAGGTTTTCGGCTGTGATGACTGCGGCTGGGTTCATCTCGAAGCTGGCTGACGTGGAGAAAGAACGGGTGGCTTCATTGTGCACCCCAGCAGACTAGTAGAGCCAAGGAATGCGTGAAAGAGGTATTCCGCAATTTTCTGGATTAACCTGCTGGACCCTGCGCGACATGCTGCTGGATCACTCCACACCTCAGGCCCTGGAACCGCGTGGTTCCAAGGCCTGATGGTTCATCCCGGCGAGTGATCCAGCAGAATCCGCCGGTTCCTCATTTCGTGGGATGTGCCCGCAACACTTCCAGGCGTTGGCGATACTCGGTCTCGTCGATTTCGCCACGTGCGTAGCGCTCCCTCAGCACGCTTTCGGCGCCCTGGGTTGCTGCCCAGTAGTGGTTACGGCGCCACATCCGGCGCCCGAAGAAGATGAAGAATCCAATCACGAGGATCCAAAACAGCGGGATCAGGAGGAAAAACGGCCAGAAGACGAATCCGCCCCCGGGTCCATGGACGACGTCGGCGGGCAGCTGGGCGGCCGCGACGCCGAGGGTGGTGCTCAGTGATGTCAACATGTCCAGTCCAAACTCTCAACAGGCCGTATCTCGGCTCTGGTTCCAGTCTGGTTTTCGGCCCATCGAATCGCGTCGGCCACCGGGAGTCACTTGCAGCTTCCCGCCTACTCCCCAGGGAGACTGCGGGCCGGGGCTAGCTGCTCCAGCCGGGCCGGACCAGGCCGGATTCGTACGCCAGCACCACCAATTGCGCACGGTCCCGCACCAGTAGTTTGCTCATGATCCGTGAGACGTGCGTCTTCGCAGTCAACGGGGTGATGAACAGCCTCTCGGCGATCTCTGCGTTGTTCAGGCCCTCCCCTACCAGCGCCAGGACTTCCCGCTCACGCTCGGTGATTTGGTCCAGGGGCACTGTCTTCGACGCCGCCTTGCTGTGCAGGGCGAGCTGCGCCATGATGCGGCGCGTCACGGATGGCGAAAGGAGCGCGTCGCCGTCGTGCACCACCCGCACCGCGCGGATCAGTTCCTCCGGTTCAGTGTCCTTGACGAGGAAGCCCGCGGCACCCGCCCGCACGGCTTCGGCGATGTATTCGTCCAGCTCAAACGTGGTGAGGATGATGATGCGGGTGTGGACGAGTCGCGGGTTGGCCAGGATTTGCCGGGTCGCGGCCAGTCCGTCGCCGTCCGGCATGCGGATGTCCATGAGGACGACGTCGGGTGCCTCACGCTCGGCCAGCCTGACGGCATCCCGGCCGGTACCGGCTTCAGCCACTACTTCCATGTCCGGTTCAGCGTCCAGGAGGGCCCGGAATCCGGCCCGGATAAGGTTCTGGTCGTCGGCGAGCAGCAAGCGGATCATCGTTGGTGTCCTCCCTCGTGGGGGTTCAGCGGGAGGCTCGCTTCCACGCGCAGCCCGGGCTCCAGAGGCGTCAGGCAAAGCGTGCCGCCCAGGGCCTTGACGCGCTCGCGCATGCCCCTCAGCCCGTTCCCGGCGGGCGCTCCCCGGAGGCCTCCGCCGTCGTCGTCGATCCTCACCCTCAGCGCGTTCCCTGCCACGTCCAGATGCACGACAGCGGACGCCGCGCCTGAGTGCCTGCGGACGTTGCTCAGCCCTTCCTGGACGATCCGGTAGGCAGCTTCCTGCTGTGCAGCACCTACTCCGTCCCCGTCTAGGGAGTTCTCAAACCGCACCTCCAGGCCGCCGCGCCGCGCGTCTTCCACGAGTTCCAGGATCCGTCCCAGATTCGGCGGTGCCGCGGGACTGAGCGGGGCGTCGTCGCGCAGCACCCCGAGGAGTTGACGGACCTCGGCCAGGGATTCCTTGCTCGCGGCCTTGATGGCTTCCAGCGCCGGGCGGAGCTTCTCGGGATCGTTCGTGCCCAGGTGGAGCGCCACGGAGGCCTGGACGTTGATCATCGACAGGGAGTGAGCCACCACGTCGTGGATGTCACGGGCGAGGGTAAGGCGGTATTCGTCCCGTTCGGCCTGTTTCGCGGCCTCCCGCCGTCGCCGGTATTCGGCCATCCGTTCGCCCCGCCGTCGGAAGCCTTCACCGATCAGGACGAGGATCGCCGCCCAGGCAACGCCGGCGGAGGCCCGGACAAGCCCCGTCTCATCCCCGGCGAGGACAGCCGTCAGAACGACGGCCGCGGCCGAAATCCCGGCCCCAAGCCACGCCAGCCAGCGCAACCCCGCGGCGGCAGTCAGGATGATCGAGAGCGCCAGGGACAGCGCGATGGGGCCCCAGGCATAACCAAGGAGGAGGTAGATGGACGTGGCCGCCAGGGTGGTCGGCAGCATGACGGCGGGCCTGCGGGTCCGGAAAGCCAGGGCCGCCGGGCCCGCCAGCAACAGCAGGAACGCGAGCGGGTCCAAGGGGCGGGGGCCGGCTTGGTGGCTCGCCGAGAAGACGGTCCCGAGGACCTGGATCAGGGCCGCCGCGATCACGATGAAACTCGTGGGAGGGCCCTGGAATCGCCGCTGCATGCTCCGAGCCTAGCCGCGGACGGCGCCCGCGTCGTCGGGTTAACGGCGTAGGGCGCCTACTCCTGCGGGAGTAGGCGCCCTACGCGCTGGTGGGAAGCAATATCAGGCGACGCCGGAGACGCTTCCCGCTGCCAATTGGCGTTCCGCGGCTTCGACCACGTTGGTCATGAGCAGCGCCACGGTCATGGGACCCACGCCGCCGGGGTTCGGCGAAATCCACCCGGCCACCTCGGCAACAGCGGGATCGATATCGCCGTGGACCTTGCTCTTGCCCGTCTCGGGGTCGGTTTCACGGGTGACACCGACGTCGAGCACGGCCGCGCCGGGCTTCACGTCCGCAGGCTTGACGATGTGCTTGGCACCCGCAGCGCCCACAATCACGTCCGCCAGCCGCAGCAACTCCGAGAGGTTCTTCGTGCCGGTGTGCGTGAGTGTCACAGTGGCGTTCACGGCCCGCCGCGTGAGCAGCAGGCCGATCGATCGGCCGATCGTGACGCCGCGCCCGACCACCACTACGTGCTTGCCGGCCAGGCTGTAGCCGTTGCGCTCCAGAAGCTCGATGACGCCGCGGGGCGTGCACGGCAACGGCGAGGTGATCTCTCCGTTGACGTTGAGCACCAGCCGGCCCAGGTTGGTCGGGTGCAGGCCGTCGGCATCCTTGGCGGGGTCGATCCGCTCAAGGATTGCGTCTGTGTCCAGGTGCTTGGGCAGCGGCAACTGCACGATGTAACCGTGGCAGGCGGGGTCCCCATTGAGTTCGTCGATGAGGGCCTCAACCTGGGCCTGGGTGGCGTCCGCCGGAAGCTCACGCTGGATCGAGTTCATCCCGATCTCCACAGACTGCTTGTGCTTCATGGACACGTAGAGCTGCGAGGCAGGGTCCGCACCTACGAGCACGGTGGCAATGCCCGGAGTTACGCCGCGGGCCCTCAGGGCAGCGACGCGCTCAGTCAGCTCAGACTTGATGGCGGCTGCGGCGGCCTTGCCGTCAAGGATCTTCGCGGTCTGCGCCATGGACGGGTTCACCACTGCTCGTGCTGCGGGTACAGCGGGAAGTCTGCGGCGAGCTTGTCGACGCGGGCCTGGAGCGCTTCAACATCGGTGGCGGAGCCTGCCTTCAGCGCCGAAGCGATGATCTCGGCAACCTCGGTGAATTCGGTGGCACCGAAGCCGCGGGTAGCCAGGGCCGGGGTACCGATGCGCAGGCCGGACGTGACCATCGGCGGACGCGGGTCGAACGGAACGGCGTTGCGGTTGACGGTGATGCCCACCGAGTGCAGGAGGTCTTCGGCCTGCTGGCCGTCCAGCTGCGAGTTGCGCAGGTCCACGAGGACCAAGTGCACGTCGGTGCCTCCGGTCAACACGGAAACGCCGGCTTCGGCGACGTCGGCCTGGTTGAGGCGATCGGCGATGATCTTGGCACCTTCGAGGACGCGCTCCTGGCGCTCCTTGAATTCCTCGCCTGCAGCGATCTTGAAGGCAACAGCCTTCGCGGCGATCACGTGCATGAGCGGGCCGCCCTGCTGGCCCGGGAACACGTTGGAGTTGAGCTTCTTCGCCCATTCCTGCTTGGCGAGGATCACGCCGGAGCGGGGGCCGGAGAGCGTCTTGTGCACCGTGGAGGTAACGACGTCGGAGTGCGGCACCGGGCTCGGGTGCAGCCCTGCTGCGACGAGGCCCGCGAAGTGGGCCATGTCCGTCCAGAGGAGCGCGCCGACCTCGTCGGCGATGGAACGGAAGGCTGCGAAGTCGAGGTGGCGCGGGTAAGCGGACCAGCCGGCGATGATGACCTGGGGCTTCTCGGCAATGGCCTGTTCGCGGAGCTTGTCCATGTCCACGCGGAAGGTGTCTTCTTCAACCTGGTATGCAGCTACGTTGTAGAGCTTTCCGGAGAAGTTGAGCTTCATGCCGTGGGTCAGGTGGCCGCCGTGGGCGAGCGAAAGGCCGAGGATCTTGTCGCCGGGAGTGATCATGGCGGACAGGGCTGCTGCGTTGGCCTGCGCGCCGGAGTGCGGCTGCACGTTGGCATACTCTGCGCCGAAGAGGGCCTTCACGCGGTCGATGGCCAGTTGCTCGGCGATGTCCACGTATTCGCAGCCACCGTAGTAGCGGCGGCCCGGGTAGCCTTCAGCGTACTTGTTGGTCAGGACGGAGCCCTGGGCCTCCATGACGGCGCGGGGCGCAAAGTTCTCGGAAGCGATCATTTCCAGGGTGCCGCGCTGGCGGCCGAGTTCCTGTTCCAGAACCGCGGCGATCTCGGGGTCGAGCTCGGCGAGCGGCTGGTTGCTGATGGTCGCGGAGGTGATGGTGGAGGTGGTCACGAAGATCTCCTGGATAGGCAACGGGTATTTCTACAGGTCAGGCTACCGGCTGGGTTTTTTCCATGCCTTTGATTACGGGGCGTGGCAGAGCGACGGTAAAACGTGACCCTCGGCCCAGGCGTACGATCCGTGGTCTTCATCAGTGCCGCTCCCTGGTGGTACACCACCCAACGCCAGTCGCGACGACTTAAACAGTACAACAGGTGCGCCACGGTAGGCTTGATCGTGTGACTGAATCCACCCTGCCTACGTCTTTTGTTGTAACCCTGTCCTGCCCGGACCGGCCCGGAATTGTGCACGCCGTTGCAGGCGCCTTGTTGGAGGCAGGCTGCAACATCGCCGATTCCCAGCAATACGGCAGCCCCAGCACGGGAAACTTTTTCATGCGGGTGGAAGCCACCACGTCCTCGACCGAGGCCGAGCTGAGTTCGGCGCTGGCCCCGGTGGCCCAAGCATTCGGCATGAAGTGGCAGATCAACCCGGTGGGCCAGAAAGTCCGTACCCTGATCCTGGGTTCGAAGGACGCACACTGCCTCAACGACCTGCTCTTCCAGCAACGCACCGGAACCCTCCCCATCGAGGTACCGGCCATCGTGTCGAACCACCGGGACCTCGAAGGCCTGGCGGAGTTCTACGGGATCCCCTTCCACCACATCCCGGTCACCCCGGACACCAAACCCCGGGCCGAGGCGAAGCTGCTCGAACTCATCCACGAGCACGGCATCGAGCTGACCGTCCTGGCGCGGTACATGCAGGTCCTCTCCAACGAGCTCTGCACCGAGCTCAACGGCAAGGCCATCAACATCCATCACTCCTTCCTGCCGTCCTTCAAGGGCGCCAAGCCCTACCACCAGGCGCATGCCCGGGGAGTGAAGATCATCGGCGCAACTGCGCATTACGTCACGGCGGACCTCGACGAGGGTCCGATCATCGAGCAGGAAGTCATCCGGGTGGACCACGCCCGCACGGCCGAGCAATTCGTGCAGATGGGCCGCGACGTCGAAGGCCGCACGCTCGCCCAGGCCGTGCAGTGGCACGCCGAACACCGCGTCCTGCTCGACGGCACCCGCACGGTGGTGTTCAACTAACGCTCTCCCACCCAACTGACTCGCATTTAACGTCGTTTTGACGCCTCATAACGACACCTACTGCGAGCTAGTTGGGTGTTCTACGCTGGGACCATGGACGGGACCGGGCCTATGACCCCGCATCGGACGGAATGCCGCGATTGGTTCATTCGCCTGCTCAAGGACGAACACAGGCACTCTCTGTTCGAACTTGGCTGCGGCACAGGCGTCGAAGGTTTGGATTTCGTGCGGGCGGGACTGCATTACACGGGAGTTGACCTGTCCGAGGAGAGCATCCAGTCCGCCCGCGCCAAAGGGCTCGACGCCAGCGTTGCCAGCGGCCGGTCCCTGCCGTTCGCCGATGCCACTTTCCCGGCCGTGTGGACCATGGGCACCCTCCTGCACGTCCCCAACGCGGAAATCCACGACGTCGTCCGTGAACTCGTGCGGGTCAGCGCGGCTGGTGCGCCAATCGCCGTCGGGCTCTGGTCCGGCGACGATGAAGAAGTCCTCAACCCCGAGGACCAAGACGAGCCGCGGCGGTTCTTCAGCCGGCGGAGCGACGACGCCGTGCGACGCATCTTTGGCGCGCACGGCGACGTCGAGCACTTCGAGACCTGGCCCGAGGGCACGGGAGCCGAGTCCGGACCCGGCGCGGGCCAGTTGACCCAGCACTACCAGTTCCTGGTCCTCCGTACTCCTTCCGGCCCACCCAACTGACTCGCATTTGTTGTCGTTTTCAGTGCTCATAACGACAACAAATGCGACCCAGTTGGGATGGGTGGACCGGACGCCGTCATCTAGGCTTGCCCCATGGCTCCCATTTACACGTTTGCCGGGGATACCCCGGCCATCCATGACACTGCCTTCGTGGCACCCACGGCTTCCATCATCGGCAAGGCCACCCTCGGCGCGGACTCGAGCGCCTTCTATGGTGTGTCGGTCCGTGCCGACACCGCTGCCATCAGCGTCGGCGCCGGCTCGAACCTCCAGGACAATGTGGTCCTGCACGCCGACCCGGGTTTCCCGTGCACCGTCGGCGAGCGCGTCAGCGTCGGCCACAGCGCCGTCGTCCACGGATGCACCGTGGAGGACGACTGCCTCATCGGCATGAGCGCCACCATCCTGAACGGCGCCGTCATCGGTACCGGTTCGCTGGTGGCCGCCGGCGCCGTCGTGCTTGAGGGAACCGTCATCCCGCCCCGATCCCTGGTTGCCGGCGTGCCCGCCAAGGTGCGCCGCGAACTGAGCGAAGAAGAGCTCGACGGCGTGAAGCACAACGCGGCGCACTACCGGGAGCTGGCGGCGGCGCACCGCGGGATGCACGCACAGGGCTAGTCCAGGCTTATTGGCCCCAGCTCGTCCAACACGTCGCCGGGACCGGGGTTGCCTGCCACGGACGAACCGCCGAGGTGGTTCACCACGCCCCACACGGCGTTCAGTCCCGTGGTGACGGCGCCTTCGGCCCAGCCTGCGGTGAACGAGACGTCGTCGCCAGCCAGGAAGATGCCCCGCTGGCTTTCCGGCAGCTTGTCCTGCTTGAAGTGCGTGAACAAGCGCTGCTGGTAGCGGTAATGGCCGGGCAGGTTGGCCTTGAAGGCGCCCATGAAGTTGGGGTCGGCTTCCCAGGAAACGGTGATGGGCTGGCCAACGATGTGGCTCGCAATGTCCACACCCGGGTAGATCTGCTCAAGCGAGTGCAGCATGAGCTTGACGCGTTCTTCGGCGCTGAGCGAGAGCCACTTCAGGGCGTCGTCGTTCCACGTGTAGGACAGGAGGATGACGGCAGGCTTGTCCGGACCGTCGTCGAGCAGGTACGTTGCCCGGTTGAGCCGGTCGGTCAATGTCATGGACAACACCTCGCGGCCCGTTTCGGGGTCGATGTCCTTCCAGAACGGCCGGTCCACCATAACGAACGTCTTGGAAGACTGCATGTAGTGCGAGCGCTCGATCGCGGTCCACAGTTCCGAGGGGAACAACGATTCCTGGGTGTGGATGCGCGTGGACAGCAGCCAGGACTGGCAGGTGGTCACGACGGCGGGGTACCCGGTTTCGCGGCCCCAACGTTCGCGCACCATGAGGTCGCCGTCAACGCTGCCTCGTTCGATGCGGTCCACGGCTCCGCGTGGGGAGCCGGAATGCAGCGATGCGAGCGAGGTGCCCTCGGGCCAGTGGGCCATGCCCGACGGCGCGTGGTGCCAGAGTGCCTCGGGGAGCCGTTGCGCTCCACCGGTAATGAGGCGGTGCTGGTCATCGGCGTCGGTGTAGACGACGCGCAGGATTTCGAGGATGGAGTTGGGGAAGTCGGTGTCCCAGCCGCCTGTGCCGAAACCTACCTGGCCGAACGCCTCGCGGTGCGCGAATCCGGCCTCCTTGAAGGACGTGCTCGCGGCGATGAAGCCGTAGAAGGTCTGTTCGTCGAGGAGCGGGAGCAGCTCATTCCATAGCTCCTTGATTCGCGTGGTGTCGCGGGCCCGGATCGCCTCCTGCATTTCCTGGAACGCGGCGCCGTCATTCACGGCTGCCTTCCAGGCTGCGGCAACCTCGTGGAAGAACTCCGGAAGGTCAGCGGAGGTGGCGGCGTAATGCTTCTGTCCTGCCAGCTCGATCACGGTGCTCGATGTTGCGGGAGCGAGCGGGTTGGGGAATTCCTGGGTGTCCAGGCCGAGGAGATCCACGTAGTGGTAGAACGCCTTTCCGGACACCGGGAAGCGCATGCCGCCGAGGTCTGCCACCACGCCGGGGGCGGAAGGAAAGCTCGCGGTGCGCAACCGTCCGCCGATCTGGTCAGCCTCATAGACAACGGGGCGCAGCCCGAGCTTCATGAGCTCGTAGGCCGTGACCAGTCCCGACAAGCCGGCACCGATCACCGCGACCTCCGTGCCGTACAGCTCTGGCGGAACAACCGCCAGGCCGTCCGGGTGGGCCAGGTAGTGGTCGTAGCTGAACGGGAAGTCCGGGTTCAGCATCGTGATGGGAGCGTCGGCCGGCGTTGCTTGGGTAATCCCGGTGTCACCGCGGGGTGTGGGTTCCGTGGGCAATTCGGTGGCGATGGTCATGAAAGTTCTGCCTTCACAGTTTCCGGGTCGGCGACCCTTGCGGATAGTTCACGGTATTCCTCTTCGCTGAGCGCCGCTACCTTGGAGTTCCGGCGTCCGTAGCCGAAGTAGAGGGCAATGCCCACCAGCATCCAGCCACCGAACACCACCCAGGTGTCAGCACCCAGGTTGGCCATGAGGTAGGCGCACATCAGCGTGCCGAGGACGGGGGTGATTGGGTAGAGCGGGACGCGGAAGCTGCGCGTGAGCTCCGGGCGGTTGCGCCGCAGGTAGATGACGGCGACGTTGACGAGCGCGAACGCGAAGAGGGTGCCGATGCTGGTGGCGTCGGCCAGCGCACCGAGCGGGACGAGTCCCGCGGTGAGTGCGACGGCGGTGCCCACGATGAGCGTTCCGGCCACCGGGGTGCCGGTGCGCGGGGAGATCCGGCCGAAGACCTCCGGGACCAGTCCGTCGCGGGACATGGAGAGCAGGATGCGGGTCTGGCCGTAGAGCACGGTCAGAACGATGCTGGCGATGGCGAGCACGGCTCCGATGGAGAAGACGAGCGCGATCCAGGGCTGGTGGGTGGTTTCCTCGAGGATCTGGACGAGTGCTGCCTCGGTGCCTCCGAACCATTCCCAGGGACGGGCGCCGATGGCGGCCACGGCTACCAGGACGTAGATGCTGGTCACGATCACCATGGAGAGCAGGATGGCCCGGGGCAGGTCACGCTTGGGGTTGCGTGCCTCTTCGCCAGCGGTGGAGGCTGCGTCGAAGCCGATGTAGGAGAAGAATACCCGGGAGGCGGCGGCAGAGACGCCTGCGGCACCCATGGGCATGAGGGGTTCGAAGTTGCCGGCGTTGAATGCGGTGAAGGCAACGGCACAGAAGAACAACAGGATGACGATCTTGATGGTCACGATCGCGGTGTTGATCCAGGCGCTTTCCTTGGCCCCGCGCACCAGCAGGATCATCGCGAGGACGACGATCAGCATGGCCGGTATGTTGACCACACCGCCGCTGCCCGGTGGTTGCGACATCGCATCCGGCAGGACTTGCCCGAACGCGGAGAGGGTTTCGTTCACGTATTGCCCCGCACCGACGGCGACGGCTGCGACGGAGACCGCGTATTCGAGGACGAGGCACCAACCACAGATCCAGGCCATGCCCTCGCCCATCGTGGCGTAGGAGTAGGAGTAGCTGGATCCGGCAACGGGCACGAGGCCCGCCATCTCCGCGTAGGACACGGCTGAGAACAAGGCGGCAAGGCCTGCCACCACGAAGGAGATCCAGACTGCGGGCCCGGCCAGCGGCACGGATTCACCCAGGATCACCAGGATGCCGGTGCCGAGGGTCGCGCCGACACTGATCATCGTGAGCTGGAGGACGCCGAAGCTGCGGACCAACGGCGTACCGCTCTTGCTGCTTCCGGCCTCGCTGACCATCTGCCCGATCGGCTTGCGGCGCAGCAGCTGCGAACCGAGCCCCGGGCGGAGGGCGGCGTGGCCGGCGTCCGTATTCGTGGCGTGCGTTGGCTTCGTCTGGGTGGAGGTAGGCACAGTCACCGTTGACGTCCCTTCAGAGTAGTTGGCGGATTCCCCTGACAACCGTAAGCCTGTGAGCCAGCTCTCACGGCGGTGCAAAATGACCTATAGTGATCAACCATGAGACGTATTGCACAATCAGAAACGACGCCGGAAGCGGCGCTCTCCGGGCAGGTCAGCGTTGATCTGTCTGCGATTTCAGACAACATCAAAGCCCTCAAAAAGCGCACTGCCGCGCCGCATTTCATGGCCGTCGTCAAGGGGAACGGCTACGGTCACGGCCTCGTGGAGGTGGCCCGCACGGCGGTGGCGGCAGGAGCTGATTGGTTGGGAACCGCCCAATTGAGCGAAGCGATCACCTTGCGCAAGGCGGGCATCACGGCGCCGGTCCTGTCCTGGCTATATCTGGCATCCCAGACCAGCGCGACCATCCGGGAAGCACTGGAGTACGACGTCGACGTTTCTCTTGGGAGCGTCGCTCAACTTGAGGTCCTGGCCGGGATCGCGAGGCAATTGGGCCGCCCCGCCGTCGTGCACCTGGAACTGGACAGCGGCCTCAGCCGCGGCGGCGCTCGCAAGGAAGACTGGTCCGAACTCGTGGCCCAGGCTCGCAAGGCGGAGCAGGACGGCACGGTTCTGGTTCGCGGCATCTGGACCCATCTGGCCTGGGCCGACGTTCCCGCCCACCCCGGAAACGCTGCAGCCGTGGCCGGGTTCGAAGACGCCGTTGACGAAGCCCGCGCCGCCGGACTGGACCCGCAGCTGCGGCACGTGTCGAGCTCGGCAAACATCCTGGACCGGCCCGAATTCCATTTCGACATGGTCCGCGCCGGACTGGCGATCTACGGCTTGGCCCCCGCCGACCACCTGGATCCCGCCGACTTCGGGCTGCGCCCCGCTTTGAGCGTGACGGCGCCGCTCGTCATGGTCAAGAAGGTCCCGGCGGGGACCGGCGTCAGCTACGAACATCAGGCCATCACGCACGAGCCGCGTTATCTCGGCCTCATCCCCCTCGGTTACGCCGACGGCATCCCCAAGGGCGTCAGCGGCCGGAGCCTGGTCCAGATCGCCGGACGGAAAGTCCCCGTGATCGGCAAGGTGTGCATGGACCAGTTCATGGTGGACCTCGGCCCGGATGCTTCCGGGATCGAGGTCGGCGACACAGCGGTCCTGTTCGGCGATCCGGCCGGAGGGGCTGCGAGCGCCGACGATTGGGGCGCCGCCATCGGAAGCCACGGTGACGAGATCATCAACCGGATCGCACCACGACTCCCGCGTGTGTATGAGTCCAGCGCCTACGAGTGCCCCGATTACCAGGAGGCCGCGAGCGATGTCTCCTGAGCCAAGCCCCAGCCGCCTGAGTTTCGTCACGCTTGAGCAGTTCCTGAAGCAGCTGCCGCCCGAGTTGGAGATACTCCACGACGGCGGCAGCGGCGGGGAGTTGCTGCGCTGGGTTGAACCCAGCGAACTGGACGATCCCACGCCCTACCTGCCGGACGGGGAGTTCCTGCTGACCGCGGGACTCCCCTTCCTGGGAGAGGGCGGGTCCAGCGACAATGTCGACGCGTATGTGAAACGGCTGGTGGGGGCCAAGGTGGCGGCGCTGGGGTTCGGGATCAGGCCGTATTTCGACGCCGTCCCGGCCGAGCTACTCAAGGCGTGCCGGCGGCATAAGCTCACTTTGATCGAGATCCCGGAGTCCATCCCGTTCGCCGCGATCGGCCTTGAGTTCTCCCAGCTCCTGGAGTCCGATAACGCGAAGGTCTTCCGCCAGCTCGCGGACACCAACCGGCAACTCATGCGGGCGGTCCTCTCCCCCAGACCGGAACACGAGCTGCTTGCCGCGTTGGTCCAGAAGGTGCCCGTCTGGGCACTTCTCGTCGGAGCGGATGGGCGGGTGCGTGCGCGTGCCCACGCTGCCGGCGGCAGCACCGGCGTCGAGCATTCATTGCTGGAGCCCATGCTCGAACGGCTCCTTTCCGGCAGCGGGCCGCGGGTAGAGGTGGACGGCTTTGAGCAGCCGGGATCGGAGATGGTTTTCGGCCATCCGCTCCGGAGCACCAAGGACGCCAACCTGGGCGCCCTGATCCTGGGCTCGGACGCCGCGCTGACTCCCGCCCAGAACAGCGTGGTGCAGTCCGTCGTGGGGTTGCTGGAGTTGCTCGTCCGCCAACGGACCAGCGGCTCGCTCGCGCCGAGCCAATTGGCGACGGCGTTGCTTTTGCACCCTGAAACCCTTGCCACCGGCGGGACCCGGCACGTCAACGGGCTCAAGGACCTCCTCGCCCAGAGCCTGTCCTCTACGCGATCCGCTCCCCTGCGCGTGGTCCAAGGCATCAAGGTGGACTCGCCTGAGTGGCCTGCCGGCGACAGCCCGGTGCGCGAGCTACTGCAGTGGCGTCGCCTCTTCGACACCAAACTGGTGGAAATCACCGATTACGGATTCGCTGCCATCACTCGTTTGAAGGTGGACGACTCGCTCCTGGCGGACGTCGAAAAGCTCGGCTGGCGGCTCGTCATCGGAGAGCCGACGGAACTGACCGGCCTCGCCGCAGCGCACCAACGCGTAACATCGCTGCGATCCCGGGTCCAGTCCAGCGGACGGAGCGCCCGCGTCGACGAGGTGACCTGGTCCGTTACGGGACTCCTGGGACGCGAGGCCGGATCCATGCTTGCCGCGAGGCTCCTTGAACCGGTACTCGCTTTAGAAGCCGATCGGCGCGATCCCCTCTTAGCGGTACTCCGGGGCTGGCTCAGCGAAAACGGCAGCTGGGACGCCTCCGCCAAACTGCTGGGACTGCACCGCAACAGCGTGCGCCGCCAGATCGGCCTGCTCGCCGAACTGCTCGACGCCGACCTGAACCTTGCCCAGGTGCGGGCGGAGCTTTGGATCGCGCTCCAGTACACGGACGGCTTGGTGGGCGGAGGGGACGCCTATTGAAGCAACAGATCGCATCCTAGGCTCCGCAATAGCTGTTGAGAACCTTCCCTCGCTGCGGTTTCCTTATCCGGGTCTCTGCGAGCGCCGGCGAAAACTGCTATGCCAAAAGCCCAATAGGACCGCCAGGACTAACAGACCGAGAAATACCCAGACGGGCTGGCCCGTTACCGTGGCAAGAAAAGGGCCTCCAATCACGCCCGCGACAACAGCGACAGCCCATACAGTAAACAAAATGCGTCGTTCCTGTTTGAGCGAATTTTTTATGGTCCCCACCCGCCCTACTCTACCTTCTATCGGAGGCAATCGAGACGCAACTCTCATTTTTGTTATGGATCCGCGATGAAAATTGACGACAACTCCATCACCAGGTCCAGCGCTCCTGCGTTGCCCTGGACAAGTGCCGCCAGCGCGGGATCACCAACCCTCAACCTTGTGGAGCGGAGTCTTCCCACTCGCGGTACAGCTCCGGGCGGCGTTCGCGCAGGTAGGGCACCTGCTCCCGAGCCGCCTTCACGCTTTCGGTGGAGATCTCGGCGAACAGCAATGCCGCACCATCCCCGGCGGCAGCGAGCAATGAACCGTCCGGACCGGCCACCACGCTTCCGCCAAGGAAGTCACAGCCGTCCTCGTGGCCGCTGTGGTTTGCGTAGGCCACGTTCAGTTGACTCTCCAGGGCCCGTGCCCGGATCAGGACCTGCGGCACGGCGTCGAAGCCCGCGGACAGGGCGGTAGGGACCAGCAGGAGTTCAGCGCCGCGCCTGGCCGCAGCGCGGACGCTTTCGGGAAACTCGACGTCGTAGCAAATCAGGAGCGACGTCTTGACCCCGTTGAAGTCCACGACGCCGGGAGCTGCTTGGGCGGCTGAGAACGCCTTTCGCTCCTCCTCGCCGAAGAGGTGCACTTTGTCGTAGTCCAGGAGCACGGTTCCGTGCGCGTCGAGAAGAGTGGCGGAGATATGCCAGCCGCCGTCGGCAGCTGGTGCGGGAAGGCTGTAAACGAGCCCGATGGCCCGTGATCGCGCAATGTCCGCCAGACGCCCTCGGATGCCCGGGATAACCGCTGGATCGAGCTCCGCGTGGAGCCTCAGCGGCGCATACCCGACTGGGAAGAGCTCCGGGGTCAGCAACAAAGATGCCCCGGCCGCGGCAGCACGCTGTGCCGCCGCATCGAGCGTCTTCAGATTGGCGTCGACGTCCAAGACAACAGCGTTGGCCTGCAGAACGGACAGCAGCATCATTACCACCTCGATAGCACCTTGCATCCCCGTCGGGCGTTCTTGGGAGACATGCCCGGGATTACTCGTGATTCCAGCCTAGCCAGCCGCAGGCCGGTCCCACAGGACAAATGGACCTGCGGGCTACCCGGCGGGGATGGTTCGTACAAATCCGCGGCATAGTTCATGATGCCGACGCAAGTTCACCCCATTGCGTTAACTTCTTGACTGCAACTGTGATTTGAGGCACGCTTCATGTCATGCCTGCAACATCCAGCTCGACGAAGAGCCATCGCAAAAACCCCGGCTCGCAATCAGCGCTGCGCCACTTGAACCAGCAACGGCTCATCGAATGCCTGCTGAGCGGCCCTTCCACACAAGCCGAGCTGGCCAGGCAGACCGGCTTATCCACGGCAACAGTGTCCAACATCGTCAAGATCATGCAGGACGCAGGGCTCGTCTCCACCGAACCGATCACCAGCTCCGGACGCCGGGCACTGAACGTCAGGCTCAACAGCAACGGCGCGGTCGCCGTCGGGATCGATTTCGGCCGGCGCCACCTGCGGGTAGTCCTGGCCTCCCTGGGCTATCACATCATCGTCGAGGAAACAGTCACCCTCCCCCTTGGCCACCACGCCGAACAGGGGATCAGCGCCGCCGTCGCCCTCCTCGACAAACTACTACTCGAAAGCGGAGTGGACCGCAGCGCGGTGGTTGGCGCGGGCGCTGGCATAGCCGGCCCCATCGACCGCCGTTCCGGGACTGTGGCACAAGGTGCCATCCTGCCCGAATGGGTGGGGATCCAGATTCTCGAACGGCTGGAGGAAGCCCTCGATCTTCCCGTATACGTTGACAACGACGCCAATCTCGGCGCGCTCTCCGAGGTCACGTGGGGGCCACACAGCGGGATCGGCAACCTCATGTTCCTCAAGATCGGTTCCGGCATCGGAGCGGGCCTCATCATCAATGGCGCACCGTACTACGGGGCGGTGGGAATCACGGGAGAGATCGGCCATGCGACCATCCACGAATACGGTGCAATCTGCCGCTGCGGCAACCGGGGCTGCTTGGAAACGATGGCTTCCACCTCCACCATGATCGAGCTGCTCGGAAAGGGCTCGGGGCTGCACCTCGAGCCCGAGGACATTGTCCGCAATGCCTTGGCGAGGGATCCGGCGACCCTTCGCGTGGTGGACGACGCGGGGCTCGCGGTGGGGCGCGCGTTGGGCAATGTGGCGAATCTCATAAACCCGGAAGTCATCGTGGTGGGCGGCCCCTTGGCCGGCCTCGGCGACATCCTCCTGGACCCGATCCGGCGCGGCCTCGTGCGCCATGCGGTGCCCGTTATCGGCGAGACCACACACCTGGCGATGTCTTCGCTGGGCGCCCGGGCGGAGGCCCTCGGAGCGGCCGCCTTGGTGTTCCAGCACGCCGGAATCAAGCAGTCCTGAACATTTCGTTATCACGCTGTTACCGCCGTCTTGCGTTCAAGTCTTGACGACAAGCGGTGTGATCCAGTTTACTTTCTCATCAGATAGGCTCGCCATCCCCGAGCCGACAACGACGTCAAACATTGGAGGCGCGAGGGTATGTCGAACCCCATAACGCACCAGGATCCGGTTCTCCTCGAGATGCGGTCCATCACCAAGGAATTCCCCGGCGTGAAGGCGCTCTCGGACGTTAGCCTCCGGGTCAAGGTGGGCGAAATCCACGCGATCTGCGGCGAGAACGGCGCAGGAAAGTCCACGTTGATGAAGGTGCTCTCCGGGGTTTACCCCTACGGCAGCTACGACGGCGACATCGTGTACCAGGCGGAAGTCCAGCAGTTCAAGGACATCCGGGCCAGCGAACATGCGGGAATCGTGATCATCCACCAGGAACTGGCGCTGATCCCCGAGCTGTCCATCATGGAAAACATCTTCCTCGGCAACGAGCCGGTCCGTCGCGGCATCATCGACTGGGCAGAGGCGCGCAAGCGGTCCATCGAATTGCTCGCACGGGTCGGCCTGCGCGAGGACCCGGACACCCCCATCAAGGAAATCGGTGTCGGCAAGCAGCAGTTGGTGGAAATCGCCAAGGCCCTGAACAAGTCCGTCAAGCTGCTCATCCTCGACGAGCCCACGGCCGCCCTCAACGAATCGGACTCCCAGCACTTGCTGGACCTGATCCTTGGCCTCAAGGGCCGGGGCATCACGTCCATCATCATTTCCCACAAGCTCAATGAGATCGAGCAGATTGCGGACGAGATCACCATCATCCGCGATGGCAAGTCCATCGAGACGCTCAACGTGGTGGAAGACGGCGTCGACGAGGACCGGATCATCAAGGGCATGGTCGGGCGGACGCTTGAGTCCCGCTTCCCGGACCACACGCCGAAGATCGGCGAAGTGTTCTTCGAGGTCAAGAATTGGACCGTCGGGCACCCCCAGATCCAGGACCGCCTGGTCTGCAAGAACTCCAGCTTCCACGTGCGCCGCGGCGAAATCGTCGGCTTTGCCGGCCTGATGGGCGCTGGCCGCACCGAGCTTGCCCGGTCCGTCTTCGGCCACTCCTACGGCCGGTTCATCTCGGGGCAGGTCTACAAAGACGGCAAGCCGATCACCATGCGCAGCGTCCGCCAGGCGATCGACGCCGGTCTCGGCTACGTCACGGAAGACCGCAAGAGCCTGGGACTGAACCTCCTCGACGACATCAAGACCACCACGGTGTCTGCCAACCTGAAGAAGATCAGCCGGGGAATCGTTGTGGACACCAACAAGGAATTCATGGTGGCCGAGCAATACCGGAAGTCCCTGCGCACCAAGACGCCGTCCGTGGAGGAAGGCGTCTCGAAGCTCTCGGGCGGAAACCAGCAAAAGGTTGTTCTCGCCAAATGGATGTTCACCGATCCGGACCTTCTCATCCTGGATGAACCCACGCGAGGAATCGACGTGGGGGCCAAGTACGAGATCTACGGAATCATCCAGCAGCTGGCCAACCAAGGGAAGGGCGTGATTGTGATTTCCTCCGAGCTTCCCGAACTGCTGGGCCTCTCCGACCGCATCTACACCATCTTCGAGGGCTCCATCACTGGCGTACTCAACAAGGACGAAGCCAGCCAGGAGAGCCTCATGAAGCTCATGACATCCAGCCGCAAAGCCGCCTGATCCCGGTCATCCCCAGAACCACACGGACACAAGGACCCAAAACAATGAACGCGCTCAAGAAGCTATTCGGTGGCAACACCCGCCAATTCGGCATGATCTTCGCCCTGGTTGCACTCGTCATCTTCTTCCAGATCTTCACCTCGGGCCGCACCCTCACCCCGGGCAACGTCATCAACCTCTTCAACGGCAACTCCTACATCCTGATCCTGGCCATCGGCATGGTCCTGGTCATCATCGCGGGGCACATCGACCTTTCAGTAGGTTCGGTGGCCGCCTTCGTCGGTATCTCGGTGGCCTTGGCCATCAGGGACTGGCATCTGAGCTGGTATGTGGCAGTCCTGTTCGGGCTCCTGCTCGGCGCCTTGATCGGGGCCTGGCAAGGATTCTGGACTGCATACGTCGGCATCCCGGCCTTCATCGTGACCCTCGCGGGCATGCTGTTGTTCCGCGGATTCAACCAGTTCGTCGGCAAGTCCAATACTGTTCCGGTGCCCGAAGACTTCCAGTACCTGGGCTCCGGCTACCTGCCCGAGGTCGGGCCGAAAACCGGGTATAACAACCTGACGCTCCTGCTCGGCCTGATCGCCGTCGCCTTCGTGATTTTCAGTGCGATTCGTTCCCGCCGCACCGCCCAGGCACTGGGCGCCGAGGTACAAGAAGGCTGGGTGATGATCACCAAGCTCGTCCTGGTGAGCGCCGCCATCCTCTACGCGACCTACCTCTTCGCCACGGGCCGCCCCGGCACCTCGTTCCCCATCCCCGGCCTCATCCTGGCCGTCCTGGTCCTGATCTACGGTTTCATTTCCGCCAAGACGGTCATCGGCCGCCACATCTACGCAGTCGGCGGCAACCGCCACGCGGCCGAGCTCTCCGGAGTCCAGTCCAAGAAGGTCAACTTCATGGTCATGATGAACATGTCCATCCTTGCCGGCCTCGCCGGCATGATCTTCGTGGGCCGCTCCACCGCTTCGGGTCCGTTCGACGGCGTCGGCTGGGAACTGGATGCGATCGCGGCCGTCTTCATCGGCGGCGCCGCGGTCACCGGCGGCGTGGGAACCGTGATCGGTTCGATCGTCGGTGGCCTCGTGATGGCTGTCCTCAACAACGGCCTGCAACTCCTCGGCGTCGGCGCAGACCTCACCCAGATCATCAAGGGCCTCGTGCTGCTCGCAGCAGTCGCCTTCGATGTCTACAACAAGACCCAGGGGAAGAAATCGATCATCGGAATGATGATGAAGAACTTCGGCCGGAGCAGCGAAAACGCTCCGGACGAGACCACCTCAACCAGGGAAGCCATCTCCAAGGAAGCCTGACCGGCTTCGGGACGACTTGTTCCATCCACAACAAAGAAAGCGAACCAAGATATGCGAATGTTTGGTAAAGCAGGAAAGGCAGCAGCGGTTGCTGCGATCGCGGCACTGGCGCTGACGGCCTGCGGCCGTGCGGACAGCGGCAGCTCCGGCGGTTCATCAAGCGGCAGCGAGGCATTCCCCAAGGGATCCTCGATCGGCGTCGCGCTCCCCCAGAAGACCAGTGAAAACTGGGTCCTCGCAGAGAAGCTCTTCAACGACGGGCTCACGAGCGCAGGGTACAAGCCGGACGTGCAGTTCGCCAACGGTGGCGTTTCGGAGCAGCAGAACCAGATCAGCGCCATGATCACCAAGGGTGACAAGCTCATCATCGTCGGTGCCATCGACGGCGCCCAGCTGGGTACGCAGCTCAAGCAGGCCAAGGACGCCGGCGCAACGGTCATTGCATATGACCGCCTGCTCCTGAACACCTCCAACGTGGACTACTACGTGGCCTACGACAACTTCAAGGTCGGCGTGCTGCAGGGCCAGGCCCTGCTGGACGGACTCAAGGCCAAGAAGCCGAACGGCCCTTACAACGTCGAGCTGTTTGCAGGTTCCCCGGATGACGCCAACGCGAAGGTCTTCTTCGACGGCGCCATGAGCATCCTGCAGCCGAAGATCGATGACGGAACCCTCAAGGTGGTTTCCGGACAGAAGTCGTTCGAGCAGGCAGTCACCCAGGGCTGGAAGGCAGAGAACGCCCAGAAGCGCATGGACACCCTCCTCGCGGGTACCTACACCAGCGCTTCGCTGGACGGCGTACTGTCCCCGAACGACACCCTGGCCCGCGCCATCATCACCTCGGTCAAGGCGGCCGGCAAGCCGATTCCGGTCGTGACCGGCCAGGACTCCGAAGTTGAGTCGGTCAAGTCCATCCTTGCCGGTGAGCAGTACTCCACCATCAACAAGGACACCCGCAAGCTCGTTGAGCACGCCATCACCATGGTCAACGACATCCAGTCCGGCAAGACCCCGGAAATCAACGACACCAAGTCCTACAACAACGGCGTCAAGACCGTACCGGCATACCTGCTGCCGCCGGTCATCGTGACCCTGGCCAACGTGAAGACGGCCTACGTGGACGATCCGATCCTCGGCCCGATCACGAAGTAGCACCTCTTATCCAGGCACCAACAACGGCGGCCATCCCCACTCACGGGGGTGGCCGCCGTCGTCGTGTCCGGCTCCATCCGCCGTCGCGCATCGCTTCACAGGCCCCGCATAGCAACAGCAGCACAACCGCACAGCCGCGGTGAGCACTGTTAGGTGAGCAGGCGCGCCGCTGGGGCGGGCCGGGTCCCTAAGGAGAATCGTGAGCGTCCTCGCCCGGAGTGTAGGCAATGCCTTCCGCAACAAGATAAGAACCGCGGCCGTCGTGGCAGTGCTGGCCGTCGCGATCGGGCTGGCGCTGGCCATGCTCGTGGCCAACCAGGCCGTTGGCGGCAAAGTCCAGGAGCTCAACGCCTCCGTGGGGACGGTCCTGACAGTCAACCCCGCCGGCGCGCAGGGCTTCGACGGGGGCGGCGAGCCGCTCACCACGGCCCAGACCGCGACGGCGGCTGCCGTACCGAACGTCGTCTCCGTGGTGGGCACCAAGGCATTGCGGCTCGAGACCGCAACCGCGGCAGCCACCTCAACCACCGGCACGACCACGCAGCAGGCCGGACCGGGTGGTGGCGGTCCCGGCGGGGGCACGAGCGTCACCACGAACCTCCAAGCAGCCATCGACGCCGGAACGCTCGGCACCCGAAACAACGCCAGCAGCAGCACCGGGTCGGGCAGCACAGGCACGGGAAACACCGGAACCGCGCCGGCGTTCTCCCTGCCCATCACGGCGACCGGTATCGGCGCCGAGGTGGACACCTCCGGCAAGGCCCTGAACATCACGAGCGGGACCGGCCTGGGCGACTACACCGTGGCAAGCACCAAGGCCCTCGTCGGAACCACGCTCGCGACCAAGAACAACCTGAAGGCCGGCTCAACGTTCACCATCGCCGGTAAGACGTTCACCGTGGCCGGCATCTTCGACGCAGGAACCACGTTCGGCAACAATGCCGTGTACACGACACTCGCCGAGGCCCAGGCCCTCGCGGCGACTCCGGGCGAGCTCTCCAGCATGGTGGTCACCGTCAACAGCATGGACAACGTCGACGCAGCCAAGACCGCCCTTCAAAACGCCCTGGGCACCAGCAAGGCCGACGTCACCCAGGGGCAGCGAAACCTCCAAACCGCTGTCAGTTCACTGGACAGCGTCAAGAACATTTCACTTGTGGCCTTCATCGCGGCACTGGGCACGGCCGGCCTGATCATCTTGCTCATCATGGTCATGCTGGTCCGGGAGCGCCGCCGTGAGATCGGAGTCTTGAAGGCCATCGGCGCACGCAACCGGACAATCGGCTTGCAGTTCGTGCTCGAGGCCCTCGTCCTCGTCGCGCTCGGCAGCGTCGTCGGCGCTGCCATCGCTTCCTTCGCCAGCGGCGGCATCGCATCGGCTTTGATCAGTTCCAACAGCTCGACGTCGACTGCGAGCCAGCGCGGCCCCGGCGGCGGCGGCTTCGGCGGACCAGGCGGGAACCCCTTCGGTGGAGCCTCCCAGCTGCTGACCTCCGTGACGGCAAGCGCCTCCCCCGGCGTCATTGCAGCCGGCGTCGCCGCGGTGTTCGGCGTCGCCGTCGTGGGTGCCTTGGTACCAGCGCTGTTTACAGCCCGCATCCGTCCCATCGAAGTCCTCCGAGGAGAATAGCCATGATTGAAGTCAAAGACCTGGTCCGCCAGTTCAAGTCCGGCGACCGCACCATCAAGCCCGTCAACGGCGTGAGCTTCGAGCTCGAAAAAGGCACCCTCGCCTCGATCGTGGGGAAGAGCGGCAGCGGCAAGAGCACCCTGCTCTCCCTGCTCGGCGCCCTCGACAAGCCCACCAGCGGGGACGTCGTCGTGGATGGCGTAAGCCTGGCCGGGCTGCCGGCCGGCAAACTTACCGAATACCGGCGCCGGGACATCGGCTTCGTTTTCCAGCAGTTCAACCTCATCCCCAATCTCTCGGCAGTGGACAATGTGATGCTGCCGATGGAGTTCGCGGGAATGCGGAAGACCGCCCGCTTGGAGCGGGCGCGGTCCCTCCTGGAGCAAGTGCAGCTGGATCCGGAGAAACAGTCCCGGCGGATCAACAGGCTCTCGGGCGGCGAGCAGCAGCGGGTTGCGATTGCCCGGGCGCTGGCCAACGAGCCCAAGCTCATCCTGGCCGACGAGCCCACCGGCAACCTGGACGAGCAGACCGGTGAGCACATCATCGAATTGCTGAGTTCGCTGAGCCGGGACCACAACACCACCATTCTGGTGGTCACGCACGACCGGAGCCTGGCGCAGAAGACCGAACGCCGCTTCAGGCTTCAGCAAGGCAAATTGAGCGAGGAAACGGTGCGCCCACGAGTGGCTGCGGGGGCCTGACCGGCTCCTCGGACAACCGCAGCGGACGGGAGGGCCGGGAACCGCAAGGTTCCCGGCCCTCCCGTCTTGAGCGTGAGCTGTATAACGCCTGCGGCGGAGTGAGAGGATAGGCCGCATGAGTCTGCATATCGCCAAGCCGTGGTTGTTCAGCCAGCCGAACCAGGATCCCCGCGCGGCCACCGGCAAGGCCCTCAACTGGGGCATCATCGCCACCGGAGGGATCGCCAAGACCGTGAGCGGCGACCTCGCCCAACTCGAGGACGCAAAGTTGTATGCCGTGAGCTCTCGGCGCCAGGAATCCGCGGATGCCTTTGCCGCCACGCATGGGGTCGCGAAGTCCTACGGGGACGACGGCGGTGTGCCCGGCTACCAGCGGCTGCTCGCCGATGACGCCGTCGATGTGGTCTATGTGGCCACTCCGCACGCCCAACATTTCGAGATCGTCAGGGACGCCCTCAACGCGGGCAAGCACGTTCTGTGTGAGAAATCCATAACCATCAATGGCCGTGAAGCGGCAGAGCTGGTCGCTTTGGCCCGGGAACGGAAATTGTTCCTGATGGAGGCCGTCTGGAGTCGCTTCCTGCCAAGCATGCAGCGGGCGTTCGCCATTGCCGCGTCCGGCGAACTGGGCGACATCAAGTGGGTCAGCGCCGACCTTGGTTTCCCCGCCCCCTATGACCCCGCCGCCCGGATCTGGGCCCCGGCGGACGGCGGCGGGGCCCTTCTGGACCTCACGGTGTACGCGTTGCTCTGGCCTTTGGGTACCCTCGGTTTCCCGCAGTCGGTCAGTGCGATCGGCACTTTGACGGAAGACGGCGTCGACTCGCAGAATGCGCTCACGCTGGCTTACGACGGCGGTGCCATCGCCCAGCTGACCTCTTCATTGCTGGCCCACGGGCCACGCTCTGCGTCGGTTGCCGGCTCCAAGGGCTTCCTTCAGACGCAAGGGTCCATCAACAATCCGCGCGAGCTTCTGATTCGGACCGGCTGGGACGAACCGCGGGTCGAACGCTTTGACGCGGTCGGGATCGGCTACACCTACGAGCTCCGTGAGGTGACCCGCTGTGTCCAGCAGGGACTGACGGAAAGTCCCGTGATGCCCTTGGACGATTCGCTGAACACCATGCGTCTCTTCGACGGGGTCCGCTCCCAGTTGGGAGTCCGGTACGCCAGCGACGCCCGCTGAGCTTATTGACGAATCCTTACGTCCAACGTCTGGACTAGTTAACTAGTGAGGCCTAGGATGGGAGCGATCGTCGATCCAAGCTGACGCTGGGGGGTGTCGAGATGGAAGCTGAGCAAAGTAAGTCGCGCTTTCTTCACGTTCTCCGCTCCGTCATGCTCGCCGGCGCCGGCGCCGTCGTTTGGATCGCCCTCTCTTCCACGGCGGCAAACGCTGATTCCGGAAGCACGAACAACCACACCCTTCTAGGCGGAGCGGGCTCCACAGTTTCCAACGCCGTGCACGACGCTGGAAGGGGGCTTTCCGGAGTCGTCGGCGATGCCGTTCCGGCAAGTGTCGCGTCCATGCCGGCGCCGGCTGTGGAGCCCGTTCCAGTGCCCGCAGTCCAGCTACCAGCGGTCCAGGTGCCCGAAGTTGTTCTGAACGAGCTTCCGCAGCTGGCTCGGAACGTCGACCAGTTTGTGGCCAGCACTCCCGTGATCAGCGCCGTCGTTCCTCAGGGGACCGTTGGTGCCGTGACTGCAGGCGTTATATCGCCTGCGGCCAGCGCGGTTGACCGCGCTGGTTCCTTGCTTGACCACGTCGTCACCCCTGCCCTGGGAGCGGTCGGATCCACGGTGGAGACGCTTCCGGGTGGCGGTCTTCCGGTTGTTGTCCCCGCGAACCCCATCATGGCCCCTCCCCTCCAATTCCCCGATGACGTCGTAATGGGCGATGCTCTTGCGGGCGGTCCCACTGTTCTTGATCCCGTTGCCGAGATCCCCTCAACGCTCACCCAGAATGCCGCGGCTTCGTTGCCCGGCCTCGAAGGCCACGGCGGTCCGCTGGGCCTGAACTGGGGACCTTCGAAGGCAACGGTCAGGGCTAGCGGTTCCGACCATCCTCCAGCGCCCTCACCAGGCGGGACGTTCCCGCCCGGTACACCGGGCGGCAGCGATACTGCTAGCGGATCTGCAGTCCTTTCCGGCAATCCTTCGGGGGCTGCAGCTGCATGGCTCGAAGGCACAAACATGTCTTGCCCCTTGGCCGGGACGCTCGTGTCCACGGCTTCTGCCGGCAGAGTTCCGGCTCCGGTGTCGTTTGACCCGGGTTCTTCCCCTGATTAGTTCCGAGCTCTGCCGCCTCCCCGGACATGCGTTCCGGGCCGCGGCAAACGGCCGATCCGGGCGTTCCCGCAGTTTCCTGCGGACCGATGCGCCTTTGGGAACTAATCATTCAGGAGAAAAACACAATGCACAGCATGATTCGCAAAGGGCTGCTTGGCACCCTCTTTGCCGGCGGGTTGATAGCCCTCGGCGCAACTGCCGCGAACGCGGCAGACGCCACGACAAGCGCGCAAGGCAGTGCCTCGGGCACTCAAGTCGTTGCACCGGTATCCATTCCGGTGAACCTCGGGTCGACGTCGCTCTCGATACTTTCGGGCGCCGCGACCACTGCCCCTGTTCCCGCCCAGGCTCCGGCCCCGGCGACCAATTCCGGCGGAGCAGCCGTCCCGTCCGGAACCCAGGTGGTGGCTCCGATATCGGTCCCTGTTAATATCGGAGCCACCTCACTGGCAGTTCTGAGCAATTCCGCCCCTGGAACAGCCTCCGGCACCCAGGCGACGATTCCCGTCAGCGCGCCGGTCACTGCACCGGTCGCTGTGGGTGACACGTCGGTCAACGTCCTCAGCACCACGCCGACAAGCACCGGAACCACCGGAACCACAGCACCTGGCACCGGACTCGCCACCGTGGGTGACACCTCCGTCAACGTCCTCAGCACGACGCCGACAAGCACCGGAACCACCGGCACCACAGCACCGGGCACCGGACTCGCCACCGTCGGCGACACCTCCGTCAACGTCCTCAGCACCACGCCGACAAGCACCGCTGGAGGCACCGGAAACACCGGCGCCACGGCCCCCACCGTGGGTGATACCTCCGTCAATGTCCTCAGCACCACGCCGACAAGCACCGGAACCACCGGCACAACAGCACCTGGCACCGGACTTGCCACCGTGGGTGATACCTCCGTCAACGTCCTCAGCACGACGCCGACAAGCACCGGAACCACCGGCACAACAGCACCTGGCACCGGACTCGCCACGGTCGGTGACACCTCGCTGAACCTGCTCGGTTCCGTACCTACAGGTACCGGCATCGTCTCGGGCACGGGACTCACAGCAGCTTTGGACCTCCCGCTGACGAGCGGCGCGGTTTCGGTTGGCCTAGGGCTGCCGACCGGCGTCGTCAACCCTTCGGCAGTGACACCGCCCGTGGTCAACCCGCCGACGGTCACCCCTGGGGTTGTCGACCCGCCGTTCGTGAACGCGCCGAGCGATGCCCAAGGCTTCGTTGCTCCTGCCGCCTCGGTTCCTTCGACCGGGACCGTAGTGCAGGCCGGCGCTGCCTCAGCTACTGCAGCGATTGCGGTTGGCGCTGAAACGGCTGTTCTCGCTAGCACTGGCTTCAATGGCTTGTGGTTGCTGTTCGGGGCGGCTCTGCTGCTCCTTGGACTCATCGTGATGGTGGGCAGCCGGAAGATCCGGGCAGCCATTCCCGCATAGTCACCGGCTCGGGCTGCGCCACCTCACTGGATGTGGCCCGTTCCCGGCTCCTCCGCAGGGCTAACCGCCCCGCGGAGGAGCTTATGCGCGGCACCACCGGGAATTCCGGACCTTACGGCGCGTTACGAGGTCGTGTCATGAATCAGGACCGCCGCCGGGGCATAGACCGGGGGAAACAGCTCGGGCGCATCGCGACGCCGGTAGTCGCGTTCGCCGTAGGCGTGCACCATCTGTCCGAAAAGCCGCTGCCCCTCGGCGCGTAGCTCATCCAGGTCGATGCCTGGGAGCGAGCCGTCCACAACCACTGGGCGGCCGGCGACGTAGGTGTCGGTGACGTTGCGTGCCGAGCCGTTGAGGATCAGCGTGCGCAGTGGATCTTCCACCACCCCGTCGCGGAAGTCACCCAGTGAGGCGACCATGATGTCCGCTTGGGCGCCCGGACACAGGCGCCCCAGGTCGTCGCGGCCCAGCGCCCTGGCGCCGCCCAGCGTGGCAGCATCGAAGAAAGCAGACACCGCGCCGGCGTCCCGGCGGCCCTCTGCGATACGGGCCAGGTGCGTGCCGACGTCGATGCCCTTGATCAGGTCCGGCGGGAACGAATCCGTTCCCAAGCACATGTTGACCCCGGCGGCTGCGAACGCGTCAAAGGACTTGAGCATGCCTGAGTAATGGAACGACGTCAGGGGGCAGTGGATGATGCTGACGCCATGCCGGGCCAACACATCCAAGGGCCCTCCCTCTGCGCTGGACGACGGGTCCGTGCCGTCGATGACAACTCCATGCGGGATGAGGAGCCGGGTGTCCAGCAGGCCGGAATCCGCAAGCTGCTCCAGGACGGTGCGCCCCGTGAGCTTGACGAGGAACCCGTCTTCGTTTGCACCCTGGAGGCAATGGAGGCGGACCAGAGCGTTGCGGTCGGTGGCCAGCGCTGCGGTCTGGCGCATCAATTCGTCAGAAAGAGTCTCGATACGGCACGGAAGCAGGACGCCAGTAAGCAACGGATGTGCGAGCTGGTCGGCGTAGTCGAGGAAGCGTGCGGCGTCGGCGAATCCTTTGCGCCCCTCCTCCTCGTCGAATAGGATCACGCGCTGGCCTTCGTCGTCGGTGACATTGATCCCGGAGCGGTATGCGGGGCCGAGGAAGCCGCGCAGGCCGAGATCAATGCTGGACTGTGCCATTCCTTTGAGTTCTTCGAAGGTTTCCGCCCATGAGCTGTGGATCTCCGAGGCAATCGGCATGTAAGTGGTCACACCGTGCAGGGCCAACTGCGCCAGTGCGAACTTGCGCACGCTCTGGCGCTGCGCGGGGGTGAAGACATCGCGACGGCGGTTGTGGAAGTAGTCCTCAGACCATTGCAAACCCGGAGCAGTCTCCTCCGTGGGCCAGGAATCGAAGATCATGTGGTCAATGTCCGTCAACGCATCGAGATCGATGAGGCCGGGCGCGATCAGGCTCAGTCCAAAATCCCGGCGTTCGTCCACGGGGCCCGCGTAGTTGGTACCGACATAGACGATCACGTCATCCCGCATCACCACGTGCCCATCCGTGTGCATCACATGCCGGGTCCCGTCATAGCCGAGGACGTACCGGGCAGAAAGTTGAGTAATCATGAACCCTTCCAAATTTGGTATTCCAGGTCAGAAAGCCGCAGATCAAGTTAGAAACCGGCAGAACGCGCGAATCCCCTAAGTTTCAGGAATCCTAGCAACTTTTGTGACATGTCTTGCATCGCAATGTGATCCATCTTACCATTTTTGGTATACCAAATGGTGCGGGACATGTCCGTCCCTCGCAGATGCAGCACACGAAGGGTGCACAACAATGAAGAACCAATCCACAACCACCCCGGAGGTGGATATGCCTGTAGTCAATGTCGCTCACGGACAGGCCCGCCTCTTCACCCCCACCGCGCGGCAATGGGGATCGATGATCCTGCTGTCCACAGCCGTCTGCGCCGTCGCCATCCTGGCCGGAACACACAAGATTCCCCTGGGCAACGCCGCAATCGTGCTCATGCCCGTCTTGTGGGCGGTGCTGATGGGTGCTGTCATCGGCGTCCAGAAGGTACGCCCCATGTCCGGCCAAAGCCGTGCCGTGGCATCGGTATTGCTCAACGTCAGCATCGTGATGTTCCTGGGAGCGCTCGGCACCCAAGTGGGACCCTCCTTTGCCAAACTGAGTTCCCTCGGCCCGGCTATCCTCCTCCAGGAAGTCGGCCACATCTTCGGAACCGTCATCATTGCCCTGCCGGTCGGCGTCGCGCTGGGCATGGGCCGCACGGCGATCGGTGCCACCTGGGCAATCGACCGGGAATCCTACCTGGCCTACGCACTGCAGCGTTTCGGCGTGAAATCTCCCGTCTACCGCGGCGTGTTCTCTGTGTGGCTGCTGGGCAGCGTCTTCGGCGCCGTCTTCATCTCCCTCCTGGCCGGCCTACTCGGCGGGATGGGCATCTTCGACCCGACCCGCTTGCGTTGGCGTTGGGCCTGGGCCTCGGCTCGGGATCCATGATGCTTGGCGGCGTGGCGGCATTGTCCATCCTGTATCCGGGGCAGGCACCGGAGATCATGGCGCTGGCGGCCCTGTCGAACCTGGTGACTAACCTTGTCGGCTTCTACGCCGGAGCCTTCCTTTCGCTGCCGCTGTCCCTGCGGCTCTACAAGTTCTGGTCACGCCTCTTCCGCCGGGATGACGAGGGAAAGCGCCTTGACCGCAACGGGAACGCCGTTGCCGCGAAGCTGCGCCGGCCGCAGGGCCGAAGCAAAGTGGACGTTTCAGCCGTGCTCCAGGACCCGGAAGTGCGCACGAAGCCTTCAACGTGGATCATCGCTTTCGGTGCCAGCATCGCCGCGGGCGTGGTCCTCAACGCATTGGGTACCAAGTCCATCAGTGTCAACGACGTCATTGGCGTGGTGGTCCTTGGACTCCTTACCGCGGTGGCGTTCGTCCTCGCCAAGTACGTGCCGGCCGTGCCGTCCAGCGTATGGGTCCTTGCTCTCGCCACCTTGGCGACGGCTCCGATCCTTCCTTTCAGCGGCATGATCGTCTCCTTCACCCACAACCTTGACCCGCTCTACGTGGGCCTCGGCTCAATCGCCCTGCTCGGCATGAACGTTGGACGCGACATCAACGCGCTGAAGACACTCAACTGGCGCACGGTCATTGTGGCGACAATCACCTTCTCCGCAAGTTTCATAGCGGCCGCGGCGCTTGCTCAATTCGTCATCCATGTTTGAGCGCTGACGCCGAGCGACATACCGAGTCAGATGAACGCCGGAAGGACATCAGAACACCTGGGGCTTGCTAAGATCTAAAGGCTCAACCGGTCGCCCCGGAGAGCCTCCCATCAACTGGCCCGGAAACGGACGTGCCCCCACGCGCCCGGTACCGGTCCTTGCCCGACCCCAGGAGATCCCCGCTCTCATGACCGCATTGGCCGAACCTGACTATTTCGACGTCCACGACGAGGATTACCGCACCGAACTGGACTCGCGCTACGAGGAAGGTTTCGGGCGCGGCCCCGAGCTCGACGACGACTACGGAAACGGCTACGACGAGCTCGACAAGCTCTTCGATGGCTTGTTCGACGACGAGGATGACTTCGACGCACCGGCCAAGGCCGAAAAGAAGACCCCGGCCAAGAAAGATGCTCCAAAGGCCACTTCCGCAAAGGCGGCCACGCCGAAGAAGGCGTCGTCGACGTCGTTGCCCAAGGCCAGTCCGGTCATTACCCGCAGGGTGGTACCCATGGCCGCTCCCGCCGTCGAACCGGCCGCTCCCGTCGTCGAGCCGGGCCTTGTTGTCGAGACGCCGACTGTCGCCGTCGTCGAACCAGCCGCCGTCGAGCCGGTCGCCGTCGAGCCGGTCGCCGTCGAACCGGCAAGCTCCGAAGCGGCTCCCGCGGAGCAATCCGTGACGCCCGGGGTTCCGGACAGCCCCTTCTTCGCCCCGCACATCGCCGCGGTCAACCAGCATGTGGAATTCCTCCGCAAGCTCCGCCCGGGCTTCGAGGTCCCCTATGTGGATCCGATGCATTCAGTGGAGGATTGCCGGATTGTCACCCTGTTTTCCAACACGAGCGAGCCCTCCCCACGGGGGGTTGTCTGGGCCGGCGACGACGCCGCTGCCACACGCCTGCTGGGCCTGCAGTTCCAGCTCGGCCTGCGTCCCGAATGGATGATGCCGTGGAACACCCACCCGTGGTTCACCCCCGGCGAGGCGAACGGAAAGCTGACTCCCGAGCAGGTCGCAGCAGGCCTCAAGCCGCTCATCGCTTTCCTCAAACTCGTTCCGCGCGCCTCGGCGATCGTTGCGCATGGAACGGAAGCCAACCGCCTGGCGCAGATGCTTCTCAAGACGGACAACCAGCTGATCTGGCGCCGCGGCTTGAAGGTCTACAAGGCCCGCTCGCTGCACGGTCGCGCTTTCGCCGGTTCCAAGGAACGCCAGACTGAATGGCTGATCGAAATGGGCCGCTCCTACGCGGACGCCATGGCACGGGCGGGTCTCCAGACGGGTCGGCGCTAAGGGCGCCTAGCGCCGTGGCTTTCGGGCCGGCTTCCCGGCAAACAGTTTCCGGTCCACCGAAAGCGCCCCGGAGCCGATGAAGGCAAACGCCAACGCCAACGCGATATACAGAATCAGCAGCTCAGCGTTGATTCCGGGACTATCGCTCAGCAGGGGCTTGCCTGATTCGGTGACAAACCAGATCCCGGCGTACATGAGCGCTGCCAGGAAGCCAGCCACCCTGGTCATGGCGCCGAGTACCAAAAGTGCACCCAGCCCGGTTTCACCCCAGATGACCAGCCAGGACATCAGTTCCGCTTTTTGGACACCCATCGCGGCGATGGTTGCCTCGAACGCAGGCTGCCCGGCCAGGAGCTTCTGGACTCCATGCAGCAGCAGAAGGCCGCCGAACACGATCCTCAAAAACGCGATGCCGCGCGAGGACGATGTCTGCGAAGGAAGGAGGAGTTTCACCCGGTCCAATCTTCCATGCGGATGGCGCAGCTCAAAAACGGGCGCTTCGTCCACGGCAGAATGGAAACTGCGGTGGGCCTCGCTGGGAGGCCCGGACGGGATGGGTGAAGCCGGTATGGATGTTGACGTCGTCGTAGTCGGCGGAGGCGCAATGGGATCTGCTGCGGCCAGGCAGCTCGCACTCAGGGGGCGATCGGTGGTTCTCCTAGAGCAGTTTGAAGAGGGGCACCATGTGGGCGCTTCCCACGGTGCAACGCGCAACTTCAACACGGCCTACGCGGAGGACGCCTATCTCGCCCTGGTCAGCGAGGCCAGGGACCTCTGGGACGGGCTCGCAGAGGAGACCGAAATGCAACTGTTGGATCTTGTGGGTCTGGCCAACCACGGAAATATTGCCCGGCTCCGGGAAGTTCGCACCGCGCACGCACAGCGGGGAATCGCAAGCCACTTCATCTCCGCAAAGGAGGCGTCAGACCGCTGGCAGGGCATGGTCTTCCGAAGCGATGTTCTGTTTGTGCCGGACTCGGGCCGGGTCCGTGCGGCCGAGGCCCTCAGGGCGCTGCGCGCATCAGCTGAGGCGCACGGTGCTCGCTTCACGTATTCCACACCGGTTCGCGACATCCGTGTCCTCCGCGACGATCGCGCCGTCGTCGTGACTGATTCGCTGGAGATCACCGCGCGCCGGGTTGTCATCACGGCGGGCGCCTGGACCAGCAAGCTTGTCGGGACGCAGGTGCCCCTCCCCCGCCTGGTAGTCACCCAGGAGCAACCTGCCCATTTCCCGCCCATCGATGATTCCCAGTCCTGGCCGAGTTTCAACCACGCACCGGACCCCGGTGATCCCCGCGACGACTATTGGTACAGCCCCGTCTATGGGATGCTCACACCGGGCGAAGGGGTCAAGGCGGGGTGGCATGGCGTAGGACCGGTCACCGATCCTGATGCCCGCACGTTCCAACCCGAGCCGGTCCAGCTGGAGGCCCTCCGCCGCTACGCTCGTGAATGGCTGCCAGGGGTCGACGCCGAATCGGCGGTTCCCATCAGCTGCACCTACACGAGCACGGCCAACGAAGACTTCGTGCTCGACCGTTTTGGACCGCTGGTGGTCGGGGCCGGGTTCTCCGGGCACGGATTCAAGTTCACCCCGGCAATTGGCCGCGTACTTGCCGATCTCGTCGACGGGATAGACGCGCCGCGCCGCTTCCGCCGCGCTTAAACGCAACTGACTCGCAGTTGTTGTCGTTCTGAGCTCTCAAAACGACAACAACTGCGAGTCAGTTGGGTGGGGCGGGCGCTTAGTTCAGCGTCGCGACAACCTCGTTGAGCTTTGCGGAGGGACGCATCACGGCCTCTGCCTTGGCGGCGTCGGGGCGGTAGTAGCCGCCGATGTCGGCAGGCGAACCCTGGACTGCGAGCAGCTCGGCGATGATGGTGTCCTCATTGGACGTCAGGGCCCCGGCGACGGCGGAGAACGCCGCTGCGAGCTCGGCGTCGTCGCTCTGCTGGGCCAGTTCCTGCGCCCAGTACTTCGCGAGGTAGTAGTGGCTGCCCCGGTTGTCGAGTTCGCCCACCTTGCGCTTCGGGGACTTGTTATCCAGGAGGAACGTGCCCGTGGCGCGGTCGAGTGTGTCGGCGAGGACCTGGGCCCGCGCGTTCCCGGTGGTAGTGGCGAGGTGCTCGAAGCTAACTGCCAATGCGAGGAACTCACCCAGGCTGTCCCAGCGCAGGTGGTTTTCCTGCAGGAGCTGCTGGACGTGCTTCGGAGCCGATCCGCCGGCACCGGTCTCGAAGAGTCCGCCGCCGTTGATCAGCGGGACCACGGAGAGCATCTTGGCGCTGGTGCCGAGTTCCAGGATCGGGAACAGGTCGGTGAGGTAGTCACGCAGCACGTTTCCGGTCACCGAGATGGTGTCTTCGCCCTTGCGGATCCGCTCAAGCGTGAACGCGGTGGCCTTCTCCGGGGACATGATTTCGATCTGAAGGCCCTCGGTGTCGTGGTCCTTCAGGTATTCCTTGACCTTGCCGATCAGCTGGGCGTCGTGGGCGCGGGTTTCGTCGAGCCAGAAGACAGCCGGCATCTTGGAAGCGCGGGCGCGGGTCACAGCGAGCTTGACCCAGTCGCGGATCGGCACGTCCTTGGTCTGGCAGGCGCGCCAGATGTCACCCGGGGAGACCTGGTGTTCGATCAGCACGGTTCCAGAGGAATCCACAACCTGCATGGTTCCCGCGTACTCAACTTCGAAGGTCTTATTGTGGCTGCCGTATTCTTCGGCGGCTTGTGCCATCAGGCCGACGTTCGGAACCGTACCCATGGTGGTGGGATCGAAGGCGCCGTGGGCACGGCAGTCATCGATGACCACTTGGTAGACATCCGCGTAACAGCTGTCCGGAATGACAGCGAGGGTGTCGGCTTCCTTGCCGTCCGGTCCCCACATGTGGCCGGAGCTGCGGATCATAGCCGGCATCGAAGCGTCAACGATGATGTCGCTGGGAACATGGAGGTTGGTGATGCCCTTGTCGGAATCGACCATGGCCAGTGCCGGGCCGTCTTCCAGGCCCTTCTTGATGGCCGCCTTGATGCCTTCGCGAACGTCCTCGGGGAGTTCTTCGAGGCCGTTAAGGATGGAAGCCAGGCCGTTGTTGGCACTCAGGCCGGCAGCAGCGATCTGCTTGCCGTAGGTGTTGAAAAGCTCCGAGAAGTACGCCTTGACGACGTGGCCGAAGATGATCGGGTCGGAGACCTTCATCATGGTGGCCTTCAGGTGTGCCGAGAACAGCACGCCCTCTTCCTTGGCACGAACCACCTGGGCAGCCAGGAACTCGTCCAAGGCGGCCGCGCGCAGCACGGTGCCGTCCACTACTTCACCGGCGAGCACGGGGAAGGCCGGCTTGAGGACCTTGACGGTGCCGTCCTCGCGGACAATCTGGATCTTGACGGTGTCATCTGCGGGGATGACCACGGACTTCTCGTTGGAGCGGAAATCGTTCGCCGTCATGTGCGCGACGTTGGTCTTGGAGTCCGCGCTCCAGGCACCCATGGAATGCGGGTTCTGGCGGGCGTAGTTCTTCACCGACAGGGGCGCGCGGCGGTCCGAGTTGCCTTCACGCAGGACCGGGTTCACGGCCGAGCCCTTGATCTTGTCGTAACGCGAGCGGATGTCCGTCTCTTCGTCAGAGGAGGGGTTGTCCGGGTAGTCCGGAAGCGCGTAGCCCTGCCGCTGGAGCTCGGCAATGGCTGCCTTCAGCTGCGGGACGGAGGCGCTGATGTTGGGGAGCTTGATGATGTTCGCTTCGGGTTTCTTTGCCAGTTCACCCAGTTCGGCGAGTGCGTCACTGATCCGCTGCTCTTCAGTCAGGTAGTCACCGAAGACGGCGATGATTCGGCCGGCCAGCGAAATGTCGCGGGTTTCGACCTCCACGCCGGCCGTTGAGGCGAAAGCTTCCACAATCGGCAGGAACGAGTACGTCGCCAGCATCGGCGCTTCGTCAGTGTGGGTATAGATAATCTTTGCCATTGGCGGGGCATCTCCCTGAAAGTCTGCAGATTTCAACATCTCTAACTTACCTGAGGGGGCCGGATTGGCGCGTACCGGGACGGATTCTTGGGACCTTTACCACGTCATACCTCGCCGAACCTTATGTACCTCAGCGACAAATCGGAGTAGGTTCATTGGGTCAAACTGTGGCCGACGTCACGTGGCCGCCAAACGATTGGCAGGACAATCATGACAAAGAAATCACTCCCCATCACTGGTCTCCTGAGCCTCCTTACCTCCGCCGTTTTGACCCTCTGTGCCGCTGGAGGGGCGGCAGCCGCAACGCCTTTCAATGCGGTTTCGAGCTTCGCAGCGCCTGGGACGCAGCAGCTCGTCAGTCTGGCGACAACAAACACCGACCCCACCGGGTACTGGACTCCCGAACGGATGCAAGCAGCAATCCCCGGCGACGTCCTCGCAGGCAAGGCCCTCGTAAGAGCGGGCGCATCGAGCACCTCCGCTGCCGCGGTCGAAACCGGGCCGCCCGTGAAAATCGCGAGCGCCAAGGGCAGCAACGGGAGCCTGCATCAAGACGAAGACCCCATTGACCACGTCGGCAAGGTCTTTTTCACCATGGGCGCCTTCGCATATGTCTGCTCCGGCAACGTCGTCGTGTCGGATAACGACAGCACGGTGGCGACCGCTGGCCACTGTGTCAACGAGGGTCCGGGAGCATTCGTGAAGAACTTCGTCTTCGTACCGGCCTATCTCAACGGCAAGGCTCCATTCGGCATCTGGCCGGCCAAAGCCCTGTACACGACACCCCAGTGGCGCACCACGGGCGACATCCGTTATGACACAGGCTTCGCGGTCACTGCCACCGTCAACGGCAAACACCTGGCCGACGTCGTTGGGGCGTCGGGCGTGGAGTTCAACCAGGACCGGGGACTCAGCTATGAAGCCTTCGGCTACCCTGCTGCCCCGCCGTTCGACGGCCAATCGTTGAAGAGCTGTTCCGGCGACGCAACCAAGGATCCCATCAACCCCCAGTTCAAGGCGCAGGGCATTCCCTGCGATATGACCGGTGGATCATCGGGCGGACCTTGGATGGTCGACTCCGAACGGGATTCCTACCAAAACTCCATTACGAGCTACGGTTACCCCGGCGGCCCGGCTGTGATCTACGGTCCTTACTGGGGCTCCGTGATCCGGGATGCCTACGAGCTGGCGTCCGGATCCTAGGCCTTCCGGCCACCCGGAAATAGGGCAGAATTCGCTTCTTGTCAAAACGAAAGTCAAATCTCACAATCCCTTTACATCTTTGTCACGACTTGGGTAGTTTCGGTTCCGTCAGTCCACGCGGCCACCACAAAACCGGCCGCCTCTCCCCCGATATCTAGGACAACTGTGACGAGAACCAAGACCCTGGCCACAAGCCTGCTCAGCCTGACTGCCGCCGCCCTGCTTTCGCTGGGCGCCGGCAGCGGAGCTTCTGCGGCTCCGTCCACAAGCCACGGCGCCGATGCGTCGACCGTCAGCAGCAATCCGGCGTCGGACGGCAACACTGCTGACTATTGGACTCCTGAGCGGATGAAGAACGCCGTCTCCGGCGACGTCCTGGCGACCAAGGCTCTCACGCGGGCACAAGCCGCACTCGGACTTGCCGACCTCCCGGTTTCTCCCGATCAGGTTTTTCCGGGCCTGGGGAGCGCCCTGACCACCATCGAAGGCCAGCAAGCCGCCAGCCCGGCAACGCCGTCCCCGGCCGTGGACCGCAAGGCCAATGGCGGTGAGGCTCCCGTCCCGCACATCGGGAAGGTGTTCTTCACTCTCGGCGGCGTGAATTATGTCTGCTCCGGAAACTCCGTCACCTCGGCAAACCAGAGCACAGTGTCCACGGCCGGCCACTGCCTGAACGAAGGCCCCGGGGCGTTCGCGAGCAACTTCACGTTTGTTCCTGCCTACCAGAACGGCGTGGCACCCTACGGAAAGTGGACGGCCAAGGCGCTGTACACCACCAGCCAGTGGTCCTCGAGTGGAGCCATGCAGTACGACACCGGATTCGCCGTCATGAACCCCCTCAATGGCCAAAAGCTCGCTGACGTCGTGGGTGCCTCAGGAGTCCAGTTCAATGCCGCCCGCGGACTCGCATACAAGTCGTTCGGCTACCCCGCGGCGGCTCCCTTTACCGGAGAGTCACTCATGAGCTGCTCCGGCACGGCCGCCAACGATCCCTACAACCCCCAGTACAACACTCAGGGAATCCCGTGCAACATGACGGGCGGTTCCTCCGGCGGCCCATGGTTCACGGGAACCAGCTCCGCCGGGTACCAGAACTCGGTGAACAGCTACGGCTACGGCAGCAACTCCACCAACATGTACGGCCCGTACTGGGGCTCAGTCATCCAAGGCACGTACCAGACCGCGTCCACAGCCCCGTAACCTCCCCGGCACCACAACCCCACCCCGAGCGCACGGGACATGCCCCCTGTTCGCTCGCAGGACTGGACATATTGCGAATATGCCCAGTCCTGACCACTAAAAATGGACATGTCCACCCGGGAAGGGAGGACATGTCCATTTTTTGGTGGAACGAGAGGAACGAGCGGAGCGGGCGGAGCAGGTGGAGCACCCGGACCCGGGAAAGGACCTAGTGGAAGAAGTGCCTTGCCCCGGTGAAGTACATCGTGATGCCGGCGGCGTTGGCTGCGGCAATCACTTCCTCGTCGCGCACTGAGCCACCAGGCTGGACGACGGCGCGGACACCGGCGTCGATCAGGATCTGCAGGCCATCGGCGAACGGGAAGAACGCGTCGGAAGCGGCCACGGCACCGCGGGCACGCTCGGGAGCGCTGCTCGTCCCGACGTTGGAGGCACCGCCGGCACCATCGACGTCGGACTCTACCTGGACACCCAGGGTGTTGGCGCGCTCAACGGCCAGTTTGCACGAGTCCAGGCGGTTGACCTGGCCCATGCCGATGCCCACTGCGGCTCCGTTGTTGGCGAGGAGGATCGCGTTGGACTTGGCGGCCCGGCAAGCGGTCCAAGCGAACGCGAGGTCGGCCAGCGTGGCGTCGTCGGCGGCTTGGCCGGCGGCGAGGGTCCAGTTGGCGGGGTTGTCGCCGTCGGCATCCACCTTGTCGGCTTGCTGGACGAGGACGCCGCCCGAGACCTGGCGGATCTCCGTCGGGTAGCGGCCGTAACCGTCCGGGAGGGCCAGCAGGCGGATGTTCTTCTTCTTGGACAGGATTTCAACGGCTTCCGGCTCGAAGCCCGGGGCGATGACAACCTCCGTGAAGATCCCGGCCACGGTCTGCGCCATGCCCGCCGTGACAATGCTGTTTGCCGCGATTACGCCACCGAAAGCGGACACCGGATCGCAAGCGTGGGCCTTGGCGTGGGCGTCGGCGATGGGGTCGGCTGCATCGACGGAACCAACGGCCACGCCGCAAGGGTTGGCGTGCTTGATGATGGCGACGGCCGGCTCGGAGAAGTCGAACGCGGCGCGGAGGGCGGCGTCGGCGTCGACGAAGTTGTTGTAGCTCATGGCCTTGCCGTGCAGCTGGTCAGCCTGGGCGATGCCGGCGGGCGCGGCCTTGTCCACGTAGAGGGCAGCCTGCTGGTGCGGGTTTTCGCCGTAGCGCAGCACCTCGGAGCGTTCCAGGGCGAGGCCGGCGTACGCGGGCCAATCGATGATGCCGTCGCCGTCTTCGTCGAGGAACTGGCTGGCAGTCCAGGTAGCGACGGCGGTGTCGTACGTCGCGGTGTGGGCGAAGGCCTTCGCGGCCAGGCGGCGGCGCGTCTTCAAGTCGAAGCCACCAGCTGCTGCAGCTTCCACCACGGCGCCGTAGAAGTTCGGGTCCACAACGATCGCGACGGCGGCATGGTTCTTGGCGGCCGAACGCACCATGGCGGGGCCTCCGATGTCGATCTGCTCGACGACGTCGTCCTGCGCGGCGCCGGAGCGGACGGTCTCCACGAACGGGTAGAGGTTGACCACCACGAGGTCGAAGGGCTCGATCTCCATCTTGGCCAGCGTTTCCATGTGGGCAGGAACCCGGCGGTCGGCCAGGATGCCGCCGTGCACGCGCGGGTGCAGGGTCTTGACCCGGCCATCGAGCATCTCCGGGGAACCGGTGACTTCTTCGACTTCCTTGACCGGAATACCGGCCGCGGCAATCCTCTTCGCGGTGGAGCCGGTGGAGACGATGGCGACTCCTGCTGCATGCAGGCCCTTCGCAAGTTCCTCCAGCCCCGTCTTGTCGTAAACCGAGATCAGTGCACGGCGGATGGGAACACGGTCAAGCTGCGTCAAGCTCACAAAAGTCTCCGTCTTATATCGCGGGAATCCGCGGTTGCTGGGGATACTGACGAGTTTATCGTGTTGTGGCTCCTCTTCGTCGTTCGAGACGTGGGGGCGCCCGCAACATATGGTTGGGCCATGGAATCCGCGGATGTGTTTTTGGTGGCCGACGTCGGCAAGAGCCGATGCAGGATCGAGCTTAGGCAGGGCGACGAGGTGTTGGGCTCGGCGGACCAGCACGGCTTCCCCGGCCTGGGCATGGACAACGGCGCCCGGCTCGCCTTCCAACTGCTCGCGGACACTGCAGCCATGCTGCCGCGAGGGCTTCCGGCAGCATTCCCGGAAGGTTCCTTGCGTGGAATCGGCGCGGCCGTTGCCGGGGTTGAGGCTTCGGCGGAGAACTCCCACGAACTGGCCGTCCTCCTTTCCGAGAGCTTCAAGGTCCCGGCCGCGGTTCTCTCGGATGCCACCGCGGCGCAACTCGGCGCCTTGGACGGCGCACCCGGAACCGTGCTGATTGTGGGCACGGGTGCGGTTGCCTTCCGCTTCGACGACGCCGGGACCCTCCACCGCGCCGACGGTTGGGGACCGCTGTTGGGTGATCGCGGAAGCGGCCGGTGGATCGGCCAGCAGGGTCTCCAGGCCGCACTTCAAGCGCACGACGGCGGCCCTGCCACGTCGTTGCTCGGCGCAGCTGCCGGGCTGATCGGCTCGCCCGCGCAGCTTCCGGCATGGCTCGCCGAATCCGGCAACCCGGCCCGGACGATGGCGCGTTTCGCCCCCGCGGTGCTGGACGAAGCGGAGGCGGGAGACGCCGTCGCACGCGGCATTGTGGATGAAGCCTGCCGACTCCTCACGAACACCGTGACCCTTGCCTCCGGCGACACCAAGCAGGTGGCACTCGTTGGCGGCGTCGTGAAATCGGAGTTCTTCGGCGGGCTCTTGCACAACGCCCTCGCTTCGGCTGGGATTGAGGTGGTTGCGGCACTCGGCGATGGCATGGACGGGGCCGCCCTCGCAGCGAACCGCCGCGGGCTCCTCCAGGAAAGGTACATTCACCGTGACGGAACAGCCTGACGCAACAGCTCCTCCCGGCTCCCCGGACCCGCTCGAGGAACTCCGTTCCGAGCTCGCGGGCCTCCAAACCGAAGCGGCATCGCCCGCGCTCAGTGAATTGGACACCATGGGCACGGCCGAGCTCGTCGCCGCAATGAACGAGCAAAACCGCGGCGTCCCGGCCGCCGTCGAGCAAGCCAGCGGGCAGATCGCCGCAGTGGTCGACGCCGTTGCGGAACGCCTCGCCCGCGGAGGCAGGCTGCTCTACGTCGGCGCCGGAACGGCCGGACGGCTCGGGGTATTGGACGCGAGCGAATGCCCGCCCACTTTCGGCACTCCCCCGGGCCTCGTCGTCGGGATTATCGCTGGCGGCACCCAGGCCATCCAGAAACCGGTGGAGTACGCCGAGGACAACGCCACGGCCGGGGCCCGGGACCTGCACGACATCAGCGTGACCGAGGCGGACGCCGTCGTCGGAATCTCGGCTTCGGGACGCACGCCGTACGTGATCGGCGCGCTCGAGGAGGCCCGCAGCCGCGGCGCCTTCACGGCATCGCTCGCCTGCAACCACGACTCACCGATCAGCAAACTGGCGGACGTGGCGATCGACGTCGTCGTCGGTCCCGAGTTCGTTGCCGGTTCCACGCGGCTTAAGGCGGGGACCGCCCAAAAGCTCGTCCTCAACATGATCAGCACGCTCGCCATGGTCAAGCTCGGGAAGACCTACGGAAACCTCATGGTCGATCTGCGTGCCACCAACAACAAACTCCTCGCGAGGTCCCAACGGACCATCCAACACGCCACCGGCGTGGACGCTGAGACGGCGATTCGCGCGCTGGATTCGGTGGGTGGATCGGTCAAGGCGGCCATCCTCGTGGTGCTCACGGGGATCGATCCGGCGCAGGCGAAGAACGCTTTGGATGAGGCCGGCGGCTTCCTGAGGAAGGCGATCCAGAAGCACGGATAGAGTTTCCCCAGAAGGGGAAATGAATGCATCGCGGACACGATCGGCCGGAAACGGGCCTTCACCGCGACCCTTCTGGTGTTCTCCTTCTTCACGGTGCTGGGCGTCCTCGCCCCGGACATCGTCTGGTTCTGCGTCTTCCGCTTCGTGGCCGGTTTCGGACTGGGCGGATGCATTCCGGTGGACTACGCGTTGGTCGGTGAATTCACTCCACGGAAGCAGCGCGGCAAGGTGCTGACGGCCATGGATGGTTGGTGGCCCATAGGGGCCGCTCTGTGCGGCTTCATTTCGGCAGGACTCGTCGCCGCCTTCGCGGACTGGCGCCTGACGATGCTCGTCATGGTGTTGCCTGCCCTGCTGGTGTTTTGGGCGAGGCGGAGCGTGCCCGAATCCCCGCTCTTCCTCATCCGGAGGGACCGGCGCCAAGAGGCAGCCGACGTCATCGACAGTCTCGTCCTGGCCACGGGAGCCGAGCAGCTGCGACGGATCTGGCAGTTCGACTGGAAGATCACGACGGCGGCCTGGGCCCAGTTTTTCAGCGTCCTCCTGGTCTACTACTTGAGCTTGACGTGGATGCCGCGGATTCTGATCGGCGCCGGATTCGAGGAGTACAAGGCGTTCGTGACGACGGCCGGGATGGCCGGCGTCGGGCTCCTGGGCGTGGCGGTCGCGGCAGAGCTGGTGGAACGGGTGGGCCGCAAGTGGATCCTGGCCATCACGGGGCCGCTGTCCGCGTTGACCCTGGTGATCGTTTCGTTGGTGGTGGACATTCCGGACGCAGCCGTGTTCTGGCTCCTGGCGTTCGGATTCGTTATCCAGGTGGCCATCCCGGTGCTCTACACCTACGTGTCGGAGCTCTACCCCACCGAACTCCGTGGCTCAGGCTTCGGCTGGGCATCCACGTTCTCGCGGGTTGGTGCCGGGCTCGGGCCGCTCGTGTTCGCTTCGTATTTCTGGCCCGAGTTTTGCCCGCCCACCCAACTAGCTGTACTGCCCAGGGACATTGGTTGAAGTCGTGTGAGAACACGGCATAGATTTCCGGCATGACGAAGGCCTCCCGGTG